>JAOTWE010000022.1 GCA_029863065.1 Betaproteobacteria bacterium | reverse complement strand
GCGCGCGCTTCGCGGTCATGCGGGAAGTCTAATCGTATTTCCGCCGAATTGTCATCGGTCAGTCCGCGTCCGCGAAGCGCGCGCGGATGCGAACCGTGCGCTGCAGGCCGTCGGCGGCCTCGAGCACCTTCAGCCGCAGATCCGGGTCGAGATTGCGGCGCAGGAAGCGCTCCACCGCCGCGAGCGCCGCGGGGTCGCGCTGCCCGGCAAGAAAGGCGCCCAGCCAGTTCTCGACGAAGAAGATCTTGCGCTTGCGCTTGAGCGCGGGCAGTTGCGCCAACGCCGCACCGAGCAAGGGGGCCGTATAGGCGGCGTGCTCCGGGACGTTGAACGGGGCGAGCGCCTCCTCGATCCAGCTTTCAGGCAGCCTGGCATCGCTGGCGAAGCGCCGGAACATGTCGCGCTTTGCCGCCTTGTCGGCAAGCGCGGCCGACGCCGCGAAGGCGTAGCGGCGCGCGTTGTCGCCGCGCTCGGCGCCGGCAGCTTCCGCGAGGAGCCTGGGGCCGTCGGCATCGGCGCGCACCAGCAGCCGCGCGATGAGGCGAAAGCGGTCGCGCTCGCCCAGTTCCACGCCCGGCGCGGCAAGCGAGCCTTCGAGCAGGCGCTTCAAGTCGGCGCGCGCCGAGTCCGACCAGGCAAGCGCAATGAAGGCGCGCAGCATCAGCAGGCGCCGGCTCTCGGGCCCTTCGCTGATCGCCGCGCCGAGCAATGTGCGCTCGATGCGCGGCGCCAGGCGATCGCGCTGTGCATCCGAGAGGTAGCGCCGGAACGCCGCCTCCAGGCGCGCCAGCAGCCCGGCGAGGATCACGTCGTCGCCTTCGTCATCGGCGAGTGTCAGCGCGAAATCGATGAAGGTCGCCGGCGCAAGCTCGGCGTCGCGCACGCTTTCCCAGATCGCCTCGACCAGCTGCGCGCGCAGCAGCCCGTCGGGCAGCGCGCGCGGCTCGGCGAGCAGCGCGTCGCGGCTCGCGGCGTCGAGGAGGAACCGCCCGTAGCCGAAGTCGCCGGCGTTGGCGTAGCGCCAGCGCACCAGGCGTTGCCCGGCGGGCCCGGTGACCGTGGCCGCTGATTGCTCGAGCTTCACTTCGGATGTGATGACGCTGCCGTCGGCCACCGCCGCGGCCACGACCAGCTTCTGCGGCCACACGCCGCCCAACCCCAGCGTGTCCTCCTGGACGAGCTGCACGCCGGCGCCGGCCTCGCGCAGGGTTACGGTGGGCAGTCCGCGCCGCTGCACCCAGGCCGCGGCCCAGGCCTGGAGGTCGCGCTTCTCGACCCGCTCAAAGGCGCGCACCAGGTCACTCCAGTCCGCGGCGCCGTAGGCATGGCGCTGCAGGAAATCACGCATCGCGCGCCGGAACACGTGCGCACCGAGATAGAACTCGGCCTGGCGCAGAACCGCCGAGCCCTTGGCGTACACGATAGATCCATAAGCGGACTTTGCCGCGGACAGGTTCGCGAGCGGCTGGCGCAGCGGCCTGGTGCCGGGCGTGGCGTCGGTGCGGTAGGCGCCGGTCTTCAGCTCGTGGAAGGCACTCCAGGGCTCGAGCTCGGGCACGATCGCCGCCGCGGCCTTTGCGGCCATGAAATTGGCGAACCCTTCCTTCAGCCAAAGGTCGTCGAACCAGCGCATGGTGACCAGATTGCCGAACCACTGGTGCGAGGTCTCGTGGAAGATGAGCTGCGCGCGCCGCAGCAGGTCGGGCCGGCTCGGCGGATCGGGAAACAGGATCGACTGCTCGTTGAGGAAGGTGGCGCCGGCATGCTCCATGCCGCCATAGGGGAGCTCGGGCACGAGCACCAGGTCGTACTTGGCGAACGGGAAGCGCCACGCGAACTCCGCTTCGAACAAGGCGAGCGCCAGCCGGTTCAGCCGCAGCACCTCGCCGACGTGCTCGCGCGCCCGCTCCAGCTGCGAGCGGCGCACGAACAGGCGCACGTCCTCGCCGTCCTGCCTCAGGATCTCAAATGGCCCGGCGGCGAAGGCGAACAGGTAGGTCGAAATCGGCTCGGTGGCGGCGAAGCGCGCATGCCCCGGGGCTTCCTCGAGCACCGGGGCGTTCGAGACGGCGCGCCAGCCGCGCGGCATGCGCAGCTCGAGCGCGAAGCGCGCCTTCAGGTCGGGCTGGTCGATGCACGGGAAGACGCTGCTCGCGTCCGCCGGCACGAAAAGCGAGTACACGTAGCTCGAGCCGTCCTCGCGGTCGCGGTAGCGGGTCAGTGCGCGGCCCGAGACCGCGATCGGGGCGCTGAACTCGAGCTCGACCCGGTTCACGCCGCGCGCCAGTCCGGCGCGCGCGATCACCAGGTGCTCGCGCACCTGGCGGGCCCGGGCCGGCCTGCCGTTCACGCGCAGCGCGCGAACCGGCGCGCCGCGCCAGTCGAGCACCAGGTCGACGCGCCGGGCGAGTTTCAGCGAGAGCTCGAGCCGGCCGGCGAGTCGGCGTGCGCGGCTGTCGATGCGCACGCGGAGGGCGTAATGCAGGTCGCGGTAGTGCTGCGCGCGCCAGCGCGCCAGATATTGGGATACGCCCGGCTCGAGCCGGGGCGGGGTCTGGGCGACCGCGGCCGGCAAATGGGCGGCGAGCAGGATCAGGAGGCAGGCGCCGGCTCGCATGCCGCGCAGTATAGGGGGCGCCGAACGCGCGCCGACGCGCCGCTCAGCGATCCAGTCGCGCGTACAGGATCGGCGCCAGGACGAGCAGCACCAAGAGCAGCGCCGTCGTGACCGGAGCCAGCCTGACGAGCAGCGCCAGCGGCGCGGCCACGAACAGTGCGCCCAGCAGCCACGGCATGCGCGGCGGCTTGCCGAGGTCCGCGCCAATCTTGCGCTTCAACCAGCGCGCCAGCCTGCCTGGCGCCGGCCCGGTGCGACGGCCGAGCGCGCGCGCGAGCGAGCGCTCCTCGAGCCAGGAAAAGAGCACCAGGCTCAGCACGAACAAGCTGCCGATCAGGACCACCGGCGCGAGCAGCAGACCCATGAGCGCCGCCACCGCATTCGTTCCCACGAGCAGCATCACGGGGGTCAAGCCGCAGGCGATCGCCACGACCACGACCAGCACGAGGGCGGGAACCACCAGCCGCATCCTGGGCTCGAGGTAATCGCGGAACGCGTCCAGCTCGCGGTAGCGCCGCATCAGGCCGGCGGCGTCGTCCAGCGGCCCGAGGAGCTGCTGGCCGAGCCACTGCGGCACGGAAACCTGCGGTTGCGTCGTTGCCATGGCCCCGCCTCCTTCCCTGTCAGGAAATGCAAACGCAGCATACGGAACTCCCGGCGGGAATGCCGGGAAAAATTACGCACTGGCAGCCCCCTCGCTTAGACTGGCGGCCCATGCAACCCAATCTGGTCGTCATCTTGATCGACGACCTGCGCCACGACGAATTCGGCGCCGGCGGCCACCCGTACATGAAGACGCCGCACATCGACCGGCTGGCCGCCGAAGGGGTGCTGTTCGAGCGCGCCTTTCACACCACGCCGATCTGCTCGCCGAACCGCGCCTCGATCGTGACCGGTCAATACGCCAGCCGGCACGGCATCATTGATAACGTGGCGCGCGACGCCATGAGCCACCGGCTGCCGAACTACCACCTCGCGCTGCAGCGCCTCGGCTACGAGACGGCGCACATCGGCAAGTGGCACATGGGCAACGACGGCATGCCGCGCCCGGGCTACCACCATTGGGTGAGCTTCGACGGCCACGGCAGCCTCGTCGACCCGAAGCTGAACGTGAACGGACGTTATGAGGCGCGCGCGGGCTACATGACCGATCTGCTCAACGCGGAGGCACGCGCGTTCGTCGAGCGCCGGCGGACCAAGCCCTTTGCCCTGTTTTTCGCGCACAAGGCGGTGCATCCGGACGCGCACCAGGCCGCCGACGGCACGCTCGAAATGGGCCAGTTCGGCGGCTACATCCCCGCCGAGCGCCATCGCGGCCTGTACGCGGACGGCATGCTTCCAAAAAAGCCCAACATGCTCCCGGTCCGCGAGCTCGTGAAGCAAAAGCCCGCCTGGGCCGAGGTCTTCGCGCTGAAGGCGTCCGCGCGTTCGCGCGCGCTGCTCGCAGCCATCCAGGCCGGTTCGCAGGAGGAGATCCGCCAGCGCGCGCGCATGATGGCTTCGGTGGACGAAGGCGTCGGCATGCTGCTCGACACACTGGCGCGGCAGCGGAAGCTGGATGACACCCTGATCCTGTTTCTCGGCGACAACGGCTATTTTTTCGGCGAGCACGGCCTCGGGCCGGAGCGGCGCTTCGCCTACGAGGAGGGCATCCGCTCGCCTTTCGTGCTGCGCTACCCGCGCCGGGCGAAGGCAGGCGCGCGGCTGCGCGAGCTGGTCATCTGCCAGGACATCGCGCCCACCCTGATCGAATTCGCCGGCGGCAGGCCCGGCGCACACGTGCAGGGGCGCTCGCTCGGGCCGCTGCTCTCCGGCCGGCGCAAAGGCTGGCGCAAGTCGTTCCTGGTCGAATACTGGGCCGAGCAGGCGATGCCGTGGCTGGTCGGCATGACCTACAAGGCGGTGCGCACCGACCGCTACAAGATGATCCACTGGGTGAACCGCGGCGCCGCCGGCGAACTGGACGAGCTCTATGACCTCGAACGCGACCCCTGGGAGCTGAAGAACCTGGCGCGCGGCGCGCGGCACGCCGCGCTCAAGGCGCGCCTGCGCCGCGAGCTGCGCAAGCTGGTTGCGGACGCCGCCGGCCTGTAGCGCGAAGGCACGAACAAAGGGAGGCAGCCTTGGAATCGATCGATCGTCCCACCATTCAGCGCTCGGCGATCGACCTCGTCGAGGAGGTGAAGCTGCGCGCGCCGCAAGGTGCGGCCGAGAAGCTCGCGCACTACGGCGGCGCCGAAGTCGCCGCGGCGCTGCTCAAGCTCTCGCCCGGCTTCACCCAGGACGTGCTGACGTACCTGCCGGCCGAGGCGCGCGAGCGCGCGCTGGCCGCCGCGCCGCTCGAGATCGCGCGTCAGTGGCAGCGCAACGCGCTCTACGAGGAAGGCACCATCGGCCGCATGATGGAGCCGCTGTACGCGGCTTTTCCGCCGCAGGCCACCGTCGGCGAGGCGATCGAGGCGCTGCACGAGCTGGTGAAACACGCGTTCATCACCTACATCTATGTCGTCGACGCGGACGAACGGCTGCTGGGCATCGTCACCATGCGCGATCTGCTGTTCAACGATCACACGCGCGCGCTGCGCGACGTCATGCTGACCGAGGTGTTCGCGCTGCACGCGCCGACGCCCCTCGACGAGGCGATGAAAAAGGTGCTCGACCGGCACTATCCCGTGTACCCGGTGGTGGACGCCGAGAACCGCATCCGCGGCCTGGTGCGCGGCCAGAGCATGTTCGAAGCCCGCGCCTTCGACATCGCCGCGCAGCCCGGCAGCATGGTCGGCGTCGAGAAAGAGGAGCGCATGGGCACGCCCTGGCAGCGCAGCCTCGTCATGCGCCACCCCTGGCTGCAGCTGAACCTGCTCACGGCGTTCCTCGCGGCGGCGGTGGTCGGCATCTTCCAGGACACCATCGATCGCCTCGTGATCCTGGCGCTGTTCCTGCCGGTGCTCGCCGGCCAGTCCGGCAACACCGGCTGCCAGGCGCTTGCCGTGACGCTGCGCGGCATGACCATCGGCGAGCTCAAGCCGGGCTTTGCGCGCGCGCTGATCTCCAAGGAGGCGTACCTCGGCCTGTTGAACGGCGCCGGCGTCGGCCTGGTGGCTGCGATCGGCATGTTCGTCACGGCGAGCAGCCAGAATTCCGCGCATCCGTTCCTGCTCGCCTTTGTCGTGTTCATGGCGATGGTCGGCTCGTGCGTGGCGAGCGGCCTCTCGGGCGCCATGGTGCCGCTGACCCTGAAGCGCCTGGGATTCGACCCGGCCACCGCCTCCAGCATCTTCCTCACCACCGCCACCGACGTGGTGAGCATGGGGATGCTGCTCGGCCTCGCGGCGCTGATGGTGCGGTAGGGACAGACCCCATTTTCGCGTCGTTGTACTTTGCGAAAATGGGGTCTGTCCCTGTACCATGTGCCGGAAGCCGCGGCCGAGGGAGGGCGATATGCAAGTCAAGGAAATCCTGCGGGTCAAGGGCAACCGGCTGCTGACGATCGAGCCGTCGGGCCGCGCGGTGGACGCGGTGAAGACCATGTCGGAGCAGAATCTGGGCTCGCTCATCGTGCTCGAGCAGGCGCGCATGTTGGGCGTGCTGACCTTCCGCGAAATCCTGCAGGCGCTGGCGCAGCGCAACGGCACGCTCGGCGAATTGCGCGTCGGCGATGTCATGGTGCGCGATCCGGTGACCGCGACTCCGGACATGGAGGTGAACGACCTGCGGCGCACGATGCTCGATTCGGGCGCGCGCTACCTGCCGGTGGTGCAGGAAGGCAAGCTTCTCGGCGTGATCTCGTTCCGCGACGTCGCCAAGGCGGTGCTGGAGGAGCAGGATTTCGAGAACAAGATGCTCAAGGGATACATCAAGAACTGGCCCGCGTAGACGTGGAAAGTGGCGCGTAGCCGGCGTGTAGAATCTTTCGCATGTCCGGCAACACTTTCGGCACGCTTTATTGCGTCACCTCGTTCGGCGAATCGCACGGCCCGGCCTACGGCGGCGTCGTCGATGGCTGCCCGCCTGGGCTGGAGCTTGCGGTGGCCGACCTGCAGGACGAGCTCGACCGCAGAAAGCCCGGCAGCTCGCGCCACGTCACGCAGCGACGCGAGAGCGACGCCGTGGAGATCCTTTCCGGCGTCTATGAAGGCAAGACCACCGGCACGCCGATCGGCTTCCTGGTGCGCAACGAGGACGCGCGCTCGAAGGACTATGCGGCGATCGCGGAAAAGTTCCGCCCGGGCCACGCCGACTACACCTACTGGCAGAAGTACGGCGTGCGCGACCCGCGCGGCGGCGGCCGCGCTTCGGCGCGTGAAACCGTGGTGCGCGTGGCGGCCGGCGCCATCGCCAGGAAATGGCTCGCCGCGCGCTACGGCGTCAAGGTGCGCGGCTACCTGGCGCAGCTCGGCCCGCACCGCATCGCGTTTCGCGACTGGGAGGCGGTGAACGCCAACCCGTTCTTCGCGCCTGACGCCGGCGCCGTCGCCGAGCTGGAAAAGTTCATGGACCAGCTGCGCGAGAGCGGCGATTCCTGCGGCGCGCGCGTCAACGTCGTGGCGCACAAGGTGCCGGTGGGCTGGGGTGAGCCGGTGTACGGACGGCTCGACGCCGACATCGCCGCCGCCATGATGTCGATCAACGCCGTGAAGGGCGTCGAGATCGGCGCCGGCTTCACGGCGGTGGCGCAGAAAGGCAGCGAGCACGGCGACGAGATGACACCGCAAGGCTTCCTGTCCAACAACAACGGCGGCGTGCTCGGCGGCATCGCCACCGGCCAGGACGTCCTCGTCTCGATCGCGCTCAAGCCCACCTCGAGCATCCGCCTGCCGCGACGCACGATCGACGTGCACGGTTCGGCCACCACCGTATCGACCACCGGCCGCCACGATCCCTGCGTCGGCATCCGCGCCACGCCGATCGCCGAGGCGATGCTCGCCTGCGTGCTGATGGATCACGCACTGCGGCATCGCGCGCAGTGCGGCGATGTGACGCCGCCGACGCGAGCGGTATAGAAATGCCGATTGGAATCCATTACAGTATCCCTCCACCCCACGCGAGTGAGGCAATAAGATGAGCAGCAAGGGGCAGTTGCTACAAGACCCGTTCCTGAACACCCTGCGCAAGGAACACGTTCCCGTGTCGATCTACCTGGTGAACGGCATCAAGCTGCAGGGGCAGATCGAATCCTTCGACCAGTACGTGGTGCTGCTGCGAAACTCGGTCACGCAGATGGTGTACAAGCACGCCATTTCCACGGTCGTGCCCTCGCGCGCCGTCAGCCTGGGCGCCGAACCCGAAAAGGACGCTTGATCACCACGGCAGCGCCTGACGACCGGGCTGCGGTCCTGGTCAGCCTGGATTTCGGCGACGCCGCCGACGACGAAGGCGCCGAGGAGTTGGTGCGCCTGGCCGAAAGCGCCGGCGTGCGCCGCCACGCGGCCGTCGGCGGCAAGCGCCAGCGGCCCGATCCGAAGTTCTATGCCGGCAGCGGCAAGGTGCAGGAGATCGTGCTTGCCGCCGAGGCCTTGAACGCCGGTACCGTGATCTTCAACCACGCGCTGTCGCCCGCGCAGCAGCGCAACCTCGAGAAGGAGCTCGGCCGCAAGGTGCTCGATCGCACCGAGCTGATCCTGACGATTTTCGCGCAGCGCGCGAAGACCAACGAGGGCAAGCTGCAGGTGGAACTGGCGCAGCTCGAGCACCTGTCGACGCGCCTGGTGCGCGGCTGGACCCACCTCGAGCGCCAGCGCGGCGGGCTGGGCAAGACCGGTGGCCCCGGCGAGAAGCAGATCGAGCTCGACCGGCGCATGATCGCCGACCGCGTGCGCATGCTCAAAGGCAAGCTGGAGCAGTTCCGCCACCGCCGCGGCGTGCAGCGCCGGGCGCGCGCGCGCGGCGACGTGCTCTCGGTATCGCTGGTGGGCTACACCAATGCCGGCAAGTCGACGCTGTTCAACGCGCTGGCGCATGCCAAGGCGCGCGAGGCGGACCAGCTGTTCGCCACGCTGGACACGACGACGCGCCGCCTCTGGGTGCCCGATGCCGGCACGGTCGTCATCTCCGACACGGTCGGCTTCATCCGCGAGCTGCCGCACGGACTGGTGGCCGCGTTTCGCGCCACGCTCGAGGAAACAGTGCGCGCCGACCTGCTGCTGCACGTGGTGGACAGCGCCTCGCCCGCGCGCAGCCAGCAAGCCGCCGATGTGAACAAGGTACTGGCCGAAATCGACGCCGGCGAGATCCCGCAGATTCTGGTCTGGAACAAGATCGACGTCTCCGGGCTGCAACCGGGCGTGGAGCGCGACGAGTATGGTAGGATTCGTCGCGTGTTCGTGAGCGCGCGCAACGGCGCCGGCCTCGCCGATCTGCGGGGCGCGATCGCCGAGGCGGCCGAGACGCGGCAGCCGCGCACCCCTTCTCCGGAACCGATTTCACTGTAATCAATGTCTCTGAACGATCCGAATTGGGGGCGCGGCTCCCGCGGCCCCGGCGGCAATCAGGGCCCGCCCGACCTGGACGAGCTCTGGCGCAGCTTCAACCGCAAGCTGAACGACCTGTTCGGCGGCCGGCGAGGCGGCGGCGACGTGCCGCCGTCGCCGCCCTCCGGGCGCGCGCTGGGCGGCGGCGCCGGCGTGCTGGTGGCGCTGGTGCTGGCGATCTGGCTGGCGAGCGGCTTCTACGTGGTCGACGCCGCCTCGCGCGGCGTGATCCTCACCTTCGGCCGCTACTCCGAGCAGACCGATCCGGGACTGCGCTGGCGCCTGCCGTTCCCGATCCAGTCGCACGAGATCGTCAATCTGTCGCAGGTGAGGACACTCGAGGTCGGCTACCGCAACAACGTCAAGACCAAGGTGCTGAAAGAATCGCTCATGCTGACCGACGACGAGAACATCGTCGATCTGCAGTTCGCGGTGCAGTACGTGGTTACGGACGCCCAGGCGTGGCTGTTCAACAACCGGCGGCCCGAGGAAGTGGCGATGCAGACCGCCGAGGCGTCGATGCGCGAGGTGATCGGCAAGAGCAAGATGGATTCCATCCTGTACGAGGGCCAGGACAACATCGCCAACCAGGCGCAGGTGCTGATGCAGCAGATCCTCGACAGCTACAAGACGGGGATCAACCTCAGCCGAGTGACCATTCAGAACGCGCAACCGCCCGAGCAGGTGCAGGCGGCGTTCGACGACGCGGTGAAAGCCGGGCAGGACCTCGAGCGCCAGAAGAACGAGGGCCAGGCCTATGCCAACGACGTAATCCCCAAGGCGAGCGGCACGGCCTCGCGGCTGAAGCAGGAGGCCGACGGCTACAAGGCACGCGTGATTGCCAACGCCGTGGGCGAGGCCTCGCGCTTCAGCCAGGTACGCACCGAGTACGCCAAGGCGCCGGCCATCACGCGCGAGCGCATCTACATCGAGACTCTGCAAAGCGTGCTCTCGTCGACGTCCAAGATCCTGATCGATACCCGAGCCAGCGGCAATCTGCTGTACCTGCCGCTCGACAAGCTGATGCAGGGGGCGGGCGTCGCCGGCCTCAGCGAGTCCCAGGCTTCGCAGCGCACGCCGGACGCGGCGCTGCCGGTGGATCCGGGGCCGCGCTCGCGTGACAGCCTTCGCAATCGCGAGCGGGGAGAGCGCTGACGTGAGAGCCTTCGCGCCGATCATCGCAGTCATTGTCGCGCTGGTGCTCGTGGCCTCGAGCGTGCTGTTTACGGTCACCAGCGCCAGAACGCCATCGTGTTCCAGTTCGGCGAGGTGAAGGAGGTGATCACCAAGCCCGGGCTGAACTTCAAGTGGCCGATGATCCAGAACGTGCGCCTGTTCGACATGCGCATCCTTGCCTACGACGACGCCGAGCCGCTGCGCTTTCTCACCCAGGGCAACAAGCCGGTGCTGGTGGATTCGTTCATCCGCTGGCGCATCGTCGACGTGCGCCTGTACTTCATCTCGGTGCAGGGCAGCGAGATCGAGGCGACGCGGCGCCTGCGCCAGACCATCTCCGGCGCGCTGCGCGACGAGTTCGGCGGGCGCACCGTGCACGACGTGGTCTCCGGCGAGCGCGACACGGTGATGGGCCGGGTGCGCGAGAAGGCCGACCAGGACCTGCGCCGCATCGGCGTGGAGATCGTCGACGTGCGCCTGAAGCGCGTTGACCTGCCGCAGGAAGTGAGCGAGTCGGTGTACCGGCGCATGGAGGCCGAGAGGAAGAGAATCGCCAACGAGCTGCGCTCCACGGGCGCGGCACAGTCCGAGCGCATTCGCGCGGACGCCGACCGCCAGCGCGAGGTGATCTTGGCCGAAGCCTACCGCGACGCGCAGCGCGTGAAGGGCGAGGGCGACGCCAAAGCCGCCGCCACCTACGCGCAGGCCTTCCGCCAGGATGCCGAGTTCTATTCTTTCTACCGCAGCATGGAAGCCTACCGCTCGACGTTTCAGGGCCGCAGCGACCTGCTGCTCCTGGAGCCGAACTCGGACTTCTTCCGTTATCTCAAGGATCCCGGCGGCAAGGCCGGCAGCAAGAAATGACGCGCCATGGCGACCACGTTCCTTCTCGCCTTCGCCTTGATGCTGATCATCGAAGGGGTGCTCCCCTTCCTCGCGCCTAACCTCTGGCGCGACACGTTCCGCCGCGTCACGCAGCTCACCGACGGGCAGATCCGCTTTTTCGGCCTCACTTCGATGCTGATCGGGCTGCTGCTCCTCGCCCTCGCCACCTGATGCGCTGGCTCCTGCCCGAGTACATCGAGGACATCCTTCCCGCCGAAGCGGCGAGGATCGAGCGCCTGCGCCGCGCGATCCTGGACCTGTTCGCGGAAGCCGGCTACGAGCTGGTGATGCCGCCGCTCATCGAGTACGTCGATTCCCTGCTAACGGGCACTGGCCACGACCTCGACGTACGCACCTTCAAGGTGGTGGACCAGCTCTCGGGCCGCATGATGGGCCTCAGGGCCGACATCACGCCGCAGGTGGCGAGGATCGACGCCCACCTGCTCAACCGCAAGGGCGTGACGCGCCTGTGCTACTGCGGCAGCGTGCTGCACACCCGGCCGGCCGGGCCGGCGGCAACGCGCGAGCCGATCCAGATCGGCGCGGAAGTCTACGGCCATGCCGGCGTCGAAAGCGACCTCGAGGTGCAACGGCTGCTGTGCCGCGCGCTCGCGCTTGCGCGCGTGAAGAAGGTACGCCTGGACATCGGCCACGTGGCGGTATTCCGCGCCCTCGTGCATGCGGCGAGAGCGGGCGCGGAGCTGGAAACGGAGCTGTTCGAGGCGCTGCAGAAGAAGGACCTGCCGGCGCTGCGCGGCCTGACGCGCGCTCTGGACGCGAAGTTGCGCGCCGCGCTGCTGCTCCTGCCGGAGCTCTACGGCGGCGCCGAGGTGCTGGCGCTCGCTGACAAGAAGCTGCCGGCGATGCCGCAGGTGAAGCGCGCGCTGGCGACGCTGCGCGCGCTGGCCAAGGCCTGTCCGGTGCCGGCGAGCTTCGACCTCGCCGAGCTGCGCGGCTACCACTACCACTCGGGCGTGGTCTTCGACGCGTACTGCGAAGGCGTCGCCGGCACGGTGGGGCGCGGCGGCCGCTACGACGAAGTCGGCAAGGCGTTCGGCCGCGCGCGGCCGGCCACCGGCTTTTCCATCGACCTCAGGAGCCTGGCGGCAGCCGCCGGCAGCAGGGGGCGGCGCAAATGAGCCAAGCGGCGCGCAACGTCGTCGTCATCGGCACGCAGTGGGGCGACGAGGGCAAGGGCAAGATCGTCGACTGGCTCACCGATCACGCGCAGGGCGTGGTGCGCTTCCAGGGCGGGCACAACGCCGGTCACACGCTGGTGATCGGCAACCGCAAGACTGTGCTGCACCTCATTCCGTCCGGGATCCTGCGCACCGAGGTCGACTGCTTCATCGGCAACGGCGTGGTGGTCTCGCCGCAGGCGCTGATCGAGGAGATGGACGCGCTCGAGGCCGCCGGCGTGCCCGGCGTGGTGGCGCGCCTGTGCATATCGGAGGCCTGCCCGCTCATCATGCCGTACCACGTCGCGCTCGATGCGGCGCGCGAGACCGCGCGCGGCACGCAGAAGATCGGCACCACCGGGCGCGGCATCGGCCCGGCCTACGAGGACAAGGTGGCGCGGCGCGCCATCCGCCTGCAGGATTTGTTCAAGCCGGCGCGCTTCGAAGAGAAGCTGCGCGGCCTGCTCGATTTCCACAACTTCGTGCTGGTGAACTATCACAAGCAGCCGGCGGTGGATTTCCGCAAGACGCTCGACGAAACGCTGGCGCTGGCGCCGCGCCTCGCGCCATTGGTGGCCGACGTGCCGCGCGCGCTGTACCACGCCAACCGCGCCGGCAAGAACCTGCTGTTCGAAGGCGCGCAGGGCTCGCTCCTCGACATCGACCACGGAACGTATCCGTACGTCACGTCTTCCAACTGCGTGGCGGGCGCGGCGGCGGCTGGCGCCGGCATCGGTCCTCGCCACCTGCACTACATATTGGGGATCACCAAGGCGTACACGACGCGCGTCGGCAGCGGGCCGTTCCCGACCGAACTTTCGGACGACGTCGGCGAGCAGCTGCGCCAGCGCGGGCAGGAATTCGGCGCCACCACCGGGCGGCCGCGCCGCACCGGCTGGTTCGACGCCGCCGCGCTCAAGCGCTCCATCCAGCTGAACGGGCTCTCGGGGCTATGCATCACCAAGCTCGACGTGCTGGACGGCGTCGAAGCGGTGAAGATCTGCGTCGGCTACCGCATCGAGGGCGAGCTCTCGGAAATCCTGCCGGTCGGCGCCGAGGAGCTCGAGCGCTGCGAGCCCGTGTACGAAGAGCTACCCGGCTGGAAAGAAAGCACGGTCGGCATCAAGAAATATGAGACGCTGCCGAAGGCGGCGCGCGACTATCTGCAGCGCATCGAGGCGCTGGCCGGCGTGCCGATCGATCTCATCTCCACCGGGCCGGAGCGCGACGAGACCATCGTCCGGCGTCATCCGTTTGCTTGAGCGTGGTGCCGAGGAAGGGATTCGAACCCCCACAGTGTTGCCACCGCTAGGACCTGAACCTAGTGCGTCTACCAATTCCGCCACCTCGGCAGGGGAGGCGCATTCTAGTGACTGAGGAAACGCGTGTCAAAGAAACGCCGCACTGAAACTCGCGCCGGCCGCGCGCGCGCCGCGCCGCCCGCGCTCGGCAAATTCACCGGCCGCGTCGACGGCCATGCCGACGGGCATGGGTTCCTGATGCCCGACGGCGGCGAGCCGCGCATTTTCCTCTCGGCCGCTGAAATGCGGCAGGTGATGCACGGCGACCGCGCCATCGTGCGCGTCACCGGCATCGACCATCGCGAGCGCCCGGCGGGCGAGATCCTCGAAGTGCTGGAGCGCGCCAACCGGCGCATCGTCGGCCGGCTGCACAGCGAACACGGCGTGCTGTTCCTGGTGCCCGAGGACCGGCGCATCGCGCAGGACATCCTCGTGCCGCCTGCGGACGCCGCGCGCGCAAAGGCGGGCCAGGTGGTGACGGTCGAGCTGGTGACGCAGCCCTCGAAGAACGCGCAGCCGATCGGCCGCGTCGCCGAGGTGCTCGGCAACTATGCCGACCCGGGCATGGAGATCGAGATCGCGCTCAGGAAGTTCGACCTGCCGCATGAATTCTCGAACCGCGCCGAAGCGCAGGCGCGCGCGCTGCCGGACGCCGTGCGCGAGGAAGATGCGCGCGGCCGGCGCGACCTGCGTCAATTCGGCTTCGTCACCATCGATGGCGAAACCGCAAGGGATTTCGACGACGCGGTGTACGCGCTGAAGGAAGGCAAGGGCTTTCGCCTCTGGGTGGCGATCGCCGACGTCAGCCACTACGTGCGCGACGGCGATGCGCTCGACCAGGACGCGCGCGCCCGCGGCACCTCCGTCTACTTCCCGCGGCGCGTGCTGCCGATGCTGCCGGAGAAGCTCTCCAACGGCCTGTGCTCGCTCAACCCGGAAGTCGATCGCCTGGCGATGGTGTGCGAGATGGCGATCACCGCCGCCGGCGCGGTGGCGCGCTACGAGTTCTACCCGGCGGTGTTCCGCTCCCACGCGCGGCTCACCTATACCCAGGTCTGGGCGAAATTGTCCGGGGGCAAGGCGCCCGGGAATCTCGCGGTGCTCTACGAATTGTTCAAAGCGTTGCATGCGGCGCGCGTACAGCGCGGCGCCATCGACTTCGAGACGCTGGAAACGAAGATGGAGTTCGACGCGCACGGCAAGATCCAGAGGATCGTCGCCGAGCCGCGCAACGACGCGCACCGTCTGATCGAGGAGTGCATGCTGGCGGCGAACGTGTGCGCCGGCGATTTTCTCTCGGCGCGCGAGCAGCCGGCGCTGTACCGGGTGCACGAAGTTCCGGCCGAGGAGAAGGTGCGCGCGCTGCGCGAGTTCCTCGGCGAGCTCGGCCTGCAGCTGCCGGGGGGCGACAAGCCGCATCCCAAGGACTACGCGCGGCTCCTCGAGCGCATCAAGGCGCGGCCCGACTTTGCGCTCCTGCAGACGATATTGCTGCGCTCGCTCAAGCAGGCGGTGTACACGCCGGAGAACGTCGGCCACTTCGGCCTCGCGTTCGACGCCTACGTGCATTTCACCTCGCCGATCCGGCGCTATCCTGATTTGCTCACGCACCGTGCGGTCAAGGCCGCGCTTGCCGGGCGCCGTTATGAAGGCGTGGACTGGGGCGAGCTCGGGCGGCACTGCTCGGAGACCGAGCGCCGGGCGGACGATGCGAGCCGCGACGTCGAGAGCTGGCTCAAGTGCCACTACATGCAGGACCACGTCGGCGGCGTATTTGCGGGAGCAATCACCGGCGTCACGCCCTTCGGGCTGTTCGTTACCCTGGACGAGTACTTCGTCGACGGCCTGGTGCACATTTCCGAGCTCGGGCGCGACTACTACGAGTTCGACGCCGCGCGCCACATGCTTCTGGGCAGCCGCACGAAGAAGCGCTACCGGCTGGCCGACCGCATGAAGGTGAAGCTGGTGCGGGTGGACCTGGACAGCCGCAAGATCGATTTTGTGCCGGCATGAAGCGCGAGCGCGAGCCGCGGGTGATGTTCGGTTTTCATGCCGTGCTGGCGCGGCTGCGCGCGGACCCTGCGTCGGTGATCGAGCTGTTCGTGGACGAGACGCGGCACGATGCGCGTATCAAGGATGTCGCCACGGTCGCCGAGCGCGCGGGCGTTAAGGTGATGAAGGTGCCGACCAAGCGCCTCGACGGCTTCTACGGCGGCGGGCGGCACCAGGGCGTTGTTGCCCGCATAGAGGTAAAGAGCCTCAGTCACAGCCTCGACGAGATCTTGGAGCAGGTACAGGGGCCGCCGTTGCTCTTGTTATTGGATGGGGTGACCGACCCCCATAACCTCGGCGCCTGCCTGCGCGTGGCGAACGCTGCCGGCGTGCACGTGGTGGTGGCGCCCAAGGACCGGGCCGCGGGCATCAGCGCCGCGGTGTCCAAAGTGGCAAGCGGCGCTGCGGAGGTCACGCCGTACATCATGGTCACCAACCTGGCGCGCACCATCGACGAGCTGAAAGAGCGCGAGATCTGGGTGGTCGGGACGGACGAGCGGGCGGAGCTTGGCCTGTATCAAGCTAATTTGCCCGAGGCGATCGCGTGGGTGCTGGGCGCGGAAGGCGAGGGCATGCGCCGCCTGACGCGGGAAAAGTGCGACTTGCTGGTGCGCATTCCCATGGCGGGAAACGTGGGGAGCCTGAATGTGTCCGTAGCGGCGGGCGTGTGTCTGTTCGAGACGGTCAGGCGCCGGCAAGCGCGCTAGCCGGCGAGCGTCCACACCCCCGTCGCGGCGAATAGCAGCGCCGCGAGGTACCGCACTGCGCGGAACGGGATCCGCGCCGCGGCCCGGCCGGCGAGGAGCACCACCGGGACGTTCGCGATCAGCATGCCGACTGTGGTGCCAACCACGACCGCGGCGAGCGCTTCGTACTTCGCCGCCAGAGCCACCGTTGCGACCTGCGTCTTGTCGCCCATTTCCGCGAGAAAGAAGGCCACCAGGGTAACGGCGAAGACGCCGTGACGGCCCGCCACTGGCGTTTGCCCGTCGTGCTTGTCGGGGCGCAGCGCCCATGCGGCCATCGCGAAGAAGCCGAGCGCGAGCGCCCAGCGCAGTACGCCGGGCTCGGCTGCGACCCGGAGCCAGGCGCCCAGCATCCCGGCGAGCGCGTGATTCAGCAGGGTGGCGGCGGCGATCGCGAGAATGATGGGAACCGGCCGTCCGTAGCGGGCGGCGAGCACGAACGCGAGCAACTGGGTCTTGTCGCCGATCTCTCCGACCGCGACGATACCGACTGAAACGAGGAATGCTTCCAAGGCGAGTGCCGGGGAGGGCGGCGCACTCTAACACGGCGCAGGCGCACGGGGTATGCAGGACGCTGATCTTCAAGTAGAATCGGCCCCCTTCCTTGCCATACCGCCCGCATGAGTGGATGGCTCACCCATAAGGAGAATCGCAGCATGCGGCATTACGAAATCTGTTTCATCGTCCATCCGGACCAGAGCGAGCAGGTGCCGGCGATGATCGAGCGCTACAAGGGCGTCATCGGCCAGCGCAACGGCACCGTGCACCGCCTCGAGGACTGGGGCCGGCGCCAGCTCACCTACCCGATCCAGAAAGTGCACAAGGCGCACTACGTGCTCATGAACATCGAGTGCGACCAGGAGACGGTCACCGAGCTCGAGCACTCCTTCAAGTTCAGCGACGCCGTGCTCCGCCATCTCATCATCAAGATGACCAAGGCCGTGACCGCGCCGTCGCCGATGATGAAGGAGGAGAAATCGAGGTCGGTGATGGAACGCGCGCCCGAGGCGCAGTCGGCCGAGGCGAAGCCCGCCGAGGCGCCCGCGGCCTGAATCAGGTCAGGATTCGCGGACGGCTGATCGAGCTCGGTGCGCTGCGGCATACGCCCGCGGGCGTCCCGGCCATCGAATTCCGCCTGCGCCACGAATCCGAACAGAACGAAGCCGGAGTGCAACGACAAGTGAGCGCCGAGATTCCCGCCATCGCCTTCGACGTGCAGGCGCGCCTGCTCGCCGGCTGCGCGCTCGAGCGCTCGATTCAAGTGCAGGGATTCCTCGGCGCGAAGAGCCGGCGCTCGAAGAAGCTGGTGCTGCACGCCACCCAAATTGAATTCGCAGAAGGAGAGTAGAGATGCCGCCGCCGCGCAGAGGAAAATTCAAAGGCAAAGGCAAGTTCGGCAAGGACAAGAAGGACAAGGGACAGCGGGCGCTGTTCCGCCGCCGCAAGTTCTGCCGCTTCACCGCCGACAAGGTCGAATGGATCGACTACAAGGACATCGAGGTGTTGAAGGACTTCGTCAACGAGACCGGCAAGATCATTCCGGCGCGCATCACCGGCACCGCGTCCGGCTATCAGCGCCAGCTGTCGGCGGCGATCAAGCGCGCGCGGTTCCTCGCGCTCCTGCCGTACACCGACCTGCACTGAGGCCCGCGCCATGCAAGTGATTCTTCTGGAAAAAGTCTCCAACCTCGGCGACCTCGGCGACGTGGTGAAGGTGAAGGACGGCTTCGCGCGCAACTTCCTGATTCCGCACGGCAAGGCGAAGCGGGCGACGGAAGCCAACCTGAAGGCCTTCGAAACGCGGCGCACTGAGCTGGAAAAGGCGCAGGCCGAGCAGCTTGCCAAGGCGCAGGAGCGCGGCGCGAAGCTCGACAAGCTCACGGTGCAGATCGTGCAGAAGGCGGGCCCCGACGGGCACCTGTTCGGCTCGGTCACGAACTTCGACATCGTCGAGGCGCTGGAGAAGCAGGGCCACGAGGTGGAGCGCTCGCAGGTGCGCATGCCCTCGGGGCCGCTGAAGCAGGTCGGCGAGTTCCCGATCGAAGTGCAGCTGCACACCGATGTCGTCGTCACGGTGAACGTCGTGGTGCTCGGCGAAAGCTGACAGGCTACCCACAAGCTGCGAACAGCTTAATCACAGGTAATGCACAGGGGCCGCCGGCGAATTCGCCGGCGGCCCTTTTTCTATTCTGCGGCGGCGCTACGCTTTGAGGTAAATTGCGGGGATGGCGCTACCGCAACCTGCAGCGAGAAACGACGGCGGCGATCCCCAGCTCGTCGCCCTCAGGGTGCCGCCGCACTCGGTCGAAGCCGAGCAGTCGCTGCTCGGCGCCCTGCTGCTCGATAACCAGGCGTTCGACCGCATCGCCGACCTGATCTCGGCGAACGATTTCTACCGCGACGACCACCGCCGCATCTGGCGGCACATCGCCAAGCTGGTCGAGGCCGGCAAGCCCGCCGACATGGTCACCGTCTCGGAGTCGATCGAGGCGAGCGAGGACAAGGACAAGACCGGCGGCCCGGCGTACCTCGGGGCACTGGCGCAGAACACGCCGAGCGCGCTCAACATCCGGCGTTACGCCGAGCTGGTGCGCGAGCGCGCCGTGCAGCGGCGCCTGGCGCAGGTAGCCACCGAGATCGCCGAGAACGCGCTCAGCCCCTCGGGCAAGGACGTGGGGCAGATTCTCGACGAGGCCGAATCGCGCATCCTCGAGATCGGCGAATCGGGCTCGCGCCACGGCGCGGGCCTCGAGGAGATCAAGCCGGTGCTGGCGCGGGTGCTCGAGCGCATCGACTACCTGTACCACCGCGACAACCCTTCCGACGTCACGGGCGTGCCGACCGGCTTCCACGACCTCGACACCAAGACCGCCGGCCTGCAGCCGGGCGACCTGATCATCGTCGCCGGGCGGCCGTCGATGGGCAAGACGGCGTTGGCGCTGAACATCGCCGAGCACGTGGCGCTGAATACGCTTTTGCCGGTGGCGGTGTTCAGCATGGAGATGAGCGGCACGCAGCTGGCAACGCGCCTGCTCGGCTCGATCGCGCGCGTCGACCAGCACAAGATGCGCACCGGGCGCCTTTCGGACCAGGAGTGGCACGACCTGTCGCAGGCCATGGGGCGGCTGCACGACGCGCCGATCTTCATCGACGAGACGGCGGCGCTCAACGCGCTCGAAGTGAGAACGCGCGCGCGCCGCCTGTGGCGCCAGTTCGGCGGCAAGCTCGGCCTGGTGGTGGTCGACTACCTGCAGCTGATGTCGACGAGCAATCCGAAGGCGGGCGAGAACCGCGCCACCGAGCTCTCGGAAATCTCGCGCTCCATGAAGGCGCTCGCCAAGGAGCTCGCAGTGCCGGTGATCGCGCTGTCGCAGCTGTCACGCGCCGTGGAGAGCAGGAACGACAAGCGTCCGATGATGTCGGACCTGCGCGAATCGGGCGCCATCGAGCAGGACGCCGACGTCATCCTGTTCATCTACCGCGACGAGGTGTATCACCCCGACAAGCCCGAGGCCAAGGGCCGCGCCGAGGTGATCATCGGCAAGCAGCGAAACGGGCCGATCGGCAAGGTCGAGCTCACCTTCCTCGGCCAGCACACGCGCTTCGCCAATTTCGCCGACCCGGGCTCGTTCTGAGACAATCGACAGGTCGCTTCAGTCACTGGAGGCTGCAATGGCCGAGCCGATGATCCCGCAGAAGTCGCCGTACGCCGTCGAGCTCGCGCCGGGCGACTACTGGTGGTGCGCCTGCGGGCAGTCCAAGCGCCAGCCGTTCTGCGACGGCACGCACAAGGGCGGTCCGTTCACGCCG
>JAOTWE010000021.1 GCA_029863065.1 Betaproteobacteria bacterium | reverse complement strand
CCATCACCGGGCGTTACGCCGGCGGGCCCGGCAAGGTGGCGGTGGTGAGCTCGAGCCTGTTCGGCACGGTCTCGGGCAGCGCGGTCGCCAACGTGATGGTGGACGGCCCGATCACCATTCCGCTGATGAAGCGCACGGGCTTCCGGCCGCCGTTCGCCGCCGCAGTCGAGGCAGTCGCCTCAACCGGCGGGCAGCTGATGCCGCCGATCATGGGCGCGGCCGCCTTCGTCATGGCCGAATTCCTCGCCGTGCCCTACGCGCAGGTGGCGATGTGGGCGCTGGTGCCGGCACTGCTCTACTACCTCGCGGTGTTCTTCGCCGTGCACTTCGAAGCCAAGCGCTACAAGCTCCTCGGTGTGCCGGCTGCCGAGTTGCCGCGCCTGGGCGCGGTGCTGCTCCTGCGCGGGCACCTGTTCGTGCCGATCCTGATCGTGCTGTTCGGCCTTTTGGCCGGCTACTCGGCGCCGCTGTGCGCGCTGGTGGGCGCACTGTCGTGCCTGCCGCTCGCTCTGATGCGCAAGACCACGCGCGCCGGCATTACGTTCATGACTGTCTTCGAGGCGCTGGAGGAAGGCGCGAGAAACACGCTCGCGGTGGCCATGGCCTGCGCCTGCGCCGGCATCGTCATCGCCTGCGTCACCATCACCGGGCTTGGAATCGTGTTCACGCAGATGGTGGTGGCGCTCGCGCACGACCAGCTCGTCCTCGCGCTCATCCTCACGGCCATGGCCGGCATCATCCTCGGCATGGGCATGCCCACCACGCCCGCCTACATCATGATGGTGGCGCTGCTGGTGCCCGCGGTGATCAAGCTCGCCGTCTCGGGCTGTCCGGAGCCGGTCACCGCCGCCTGCAAGGCATCGATGACGCCGGCGGCGCACATGTTCGCGTTCTACTTCGCCATCCTCTCGGCGATCACGCCGCCGGTGGCGCTGGCGATCTTCGCCGCGGCGGGCCTCGCCAAGGCCAACATGTGGGAGTCGGGTTTCGCCGCCATGCGCGCGGCGGCGCCCGCGTACATCGTGCCCTTCATGTTCGTCTACGAGCCGGCGCTGCTGCTCGTCTCCCAGGACTGGAGCTCAGATTGGCCCCATGTGCTCTGGGTGGTCATCACGGCGTGCACCGGCGTGATCGCCCTCGCCGGCGGCCTGTTCGGCTGGCTGGTGGGCTTCGCCTCGGGCTGGCAGCGCGCGTTGCTGATCGCGGGGGCGCTGTGCCTCATCAAGCCCGGCTTTTACACTGACGTCGTCGGCTTCGGGCTGCTGGCGCTGGTCGTGGGCGCACAACTCGCAGAGCGCCGGCGCGGCGCGGAGAGCGGCGCGCGGGCCTAGTGCACGTCGTTGTCGTCGATGCGCCGCGTTTCGCGCTCGACCCGGTACTCGCCCTCGATCACCGTGCCCTCGGCTCGCGCTTTGGCCTGCGCCGCGGCCTTGCGCAGGTCGCGCGTCTTCCATACGAGCCATCCCCACACCCCGAGGGCGAGGATCGCGGCGGCGGCGAAAATCACCGAGGCGAAGATGAACGCCGCAATGAAGAGGACGATGGCGAGCGCGATACCGACAATGCGCTGAATCAGGTTCAAGCCGGCGCCGGCTCCGCCGCATCGTAGTCGATCTCGACCTTGGCGCCGTTGGGATCGTGGAAGAAGAGCTGCCAGGTGCCGTAGGCGGGCAACCGGCGCAGCTCATAGGCGACGCCCTTACCCTTCAACTTCGCTACCGCCGCAGCCAGGCCGCGGCCGCCGAATGCGACGTGATCGATCACGCCAGCCACCATCTTCCGGCCGGCGACGATGTGCAGGATCGGATGCGGGCCCTTGCCGCCGTCCGCGTACAGCCAGGCGCCGGGAAAATTGAACGGCGGGCGCGCGCCGGGCTTGAGATTGAGGTGCTCCTCGTAGAACGCCAGCGTCGCCGCTAGGTCGTCGGTGAGCACGGTGCAGTGGTCGAGCGCGGTGACGGTCATCTCAGCCCCCTTTGGCGGCGGCCTGCGTCTGGCGCGTCTTGTCCATGACGGTCATGGCCGTGGTGATGAGCGCCGCGATCACCAGGGCAAGGCCGGCGAGCAGCCAGATCAGGTACGGCTCCATGGCGCGCTAATGTGGCACGCGAAACGCAGCGGCGCAACCGCCGCCAGGGGGTAGAATTTTCAACATGCTGGATTCCGTCCTGCGCGCCGTTTCGGAGGAGTTGATCGAGCTGTCGGCGAGCGGCCATATCGCGCCGCAATTCAGCGCGCGCCACCCGAAGCTGGACGCCGAGGGCGGCTACCGCGCCATGCGGCGCCTTCACCAGCATCGCGTGGCGATCGGCTGGAAGCCCGTGGGCCGCAAGGTCGGCTTCACCAACCGCACGATCTGGGCGCGTTACGGCGTCGATCGGCCGATCTGGGGCTTCGTCTACGACCACACGCTGATCCGCGCCGTGGACAACCGCGCCGAAGTGGCGCTCGAGGGCCTGGCGCAGCCGCGCATCGAGCCCGAGATCTGCTTCGGACTGAAGGCGCCGCCGCCGCGCTCGCACGACGCACACGCCCTGCTCGCCGCCATCGAATGGGTCGCGCACTCGGTCGAAATCGTGCAGTGCTTCCACCCGGGCTGGAAAGTGAAGCTGCCCGACTGTACCGCCGCCAACGGGCTGCATGGGCGGCTGGTCATCGGCACGCCCGTCCCGGTGGCGAAGATTCCGGACCTCGAGGCGCTGCTGCCGGCGGCGCGCCTCGTCCTGCGCTGCGGCGGCAAGCCCGTGGACGAGGGCATCGGCGCCAACGTCCTCGACAGCCCGCTGTTCGCGCTCGCGCACCTCGTGGAGCTGCTCGCCATTCAGCCCGATTTCGACAACCTGCACGCGGGCGAGATCGTCAGCACGGGCACGCTGACCGACGCGCATCCGGTGTCGCCGGGGGAAACCTGGAGCACGGCCTTCGAGGGGTTGCCGCTTGCCGGCCTGACGGTGAAGTTCACGTGAGGCGGCCGCTGGACGGCGTCACGGTGGTGGCGCTGGAGCAGGTGATCGCCGGCCCGTTCTGCACGCGCCAGCTCGCCGAGCTTGGCGCGCGCGTCGTCAAGATCGAGCGCCCGGACGTCGGCGACGCGTCGCGGGCGATGGACCGCACCGTGCAGGGACTGTCCTCGCATTTCGTCTGGACCAACCGCTCCAAGGAAAGCCTGGCTCTGGACGTGAAGCACCCGCAGGCGAAGCCGATCCTGGCGAAGCTGCTCGAGCGCGCCGACGTCTTCGTGCAGAACCTTGCCCCGGGCGCGGCGGACCGGCTGGGGCTGGGGGCCGCCGAATTGCGCGCGCGCCATCCGCGGCTGGTGTGGTGCGGCATCTCCGGCTACGGGCCGGCCGGACCCTATGCGGACAAGAGAGCCTACGACCTGCTCGTGCAGTGCGAAGCGGGGCTGCTTTCCGTGACGGGGACGCCCGAGGCCCCCGCCAAGGCGGGCATCCCGGTCGCCGACATCGCTGCCGGCATGTACGCCCTGTCGTCGATCCTTGCCGCGCTGCTGCGTCGAGAGCGCGAAGGCGTGGGGGCGACGCTCGACATCACCATGTTCGAATCGCTCGGCGAATGGATGGGGTTTCCCGCCTATTTCACTGCCTACGGCGGCACGGCGCCGCCGCGCTCGGGCGCGTATCACGCCACCATCGTCCCCTACGGCCCGTTTCACGCCGGGGACGGCAAGACGGTGTTCCTCAGCATCCAGAACGAGCGCGAGTTCGCGCGCTTCTGCGATCAGGTCCTGGGAAAGGCGGCGCTGACGCAGGACCCGAGGTTCTCCTCGAGCCCGGCGCGCGTGCAGAACCGCGACGCGATGCATGCCGAGATCGAGCGCGTGTTCGGCACCCTAACGGCCGCGCAGGCGGAGCAGCGGCTCGAGGCCGCCGGCATCGCCAATGCACGCCTCAATACCATGCAGGAGTTCTGGGATCACCCGCAGCTCGCCGCGCGCGATCGCTGGACGGAGGTCGGCACTTGCGCCGGCGCGGTGCTCGCGCCGAAGCCGCCTTTCAACATCTCGGAGTTCGAGCCGCGCATGGACGACATCCCGGCGCTCGGCGCGCACAGCCGGAAGATTCTTGCGGAGCTCGGTTACAGCGGCTCAGAGATCGAGGCCCTGACGAGCGATCAGGCGGTACAGCTGTAGGGTGGGCCGATGGCCCACCCTACGATTTCTTGATCTCGATGCCCGCGGCGCGCGCCAGGTCCTTCTGCACGCGCGCCACGCGCTCGACTTCGCCCTTGGCGGCGAAGCGCTCGTAGAAGCCTTCCTCGCGGAACTCGCGCACCATGTCGGCCCAGGGCGCGAGGCGCGCCTCCCAGCGTGCCTGGCGATCGTCCGCGGGTTCGCCGTCCTCGCGCGCCAGGGACGTGCACACGCGGATCATGGCTTTGATCGTCACCGGCTTGGTGACCATGTAGTTGTCCTTGCCCCAGGTGTCGCCGAATGTCGTCTTCGCCGCCTTGAGGAAGTCGCGCAGTGCGCCGTAATAGCGGTCGACGTTGCGCGCGCTGCCGCCCGAGACCTGGATCTTGCGCCACTCGGTGCGCACCCAGCGGTGCAGCTCGTTGAATAGTTCCGCCTGCAGGATCCACTTGTCGCGCTGGCTGCGCCCGCCCAGGCGATTGATGCGGTACCGCAGCGGACTGTCGCCCTCGCGGTAGAGCTTGTCGACCAGGCGCGAGGCGAACTTGCGGTCCGGCGCCGCCCAGGAAACCTTTTCGTACAGGTCGACAAGGTGGCTCTTGTTGATGCGCGTCGGCGTGGAGTTGATGATGACGAACATCTCCGTGGAGAAGTCCTCGGTCCGGCCATCGAAGATCATGCACGGCACGCGGATGCTGGCAGCCTCGGCGGGCTTGTCCAGCAGGTAAAAGTGCAGCGCCGCCAGGCGGTGCTGGCCGTCAATGATGAGGAACTTTTCGCTCGGCTCGGACAGGTGGCCCATGCCATCGGCCACCGACTGGTAGCGCAAGGTCTCGGAGGTGAACAGCAGCACCGTCCCGGGGATCGGCGGCTGCGTCACCGCGGTTTCATAGAAGTTCCGCAGCTGGCGCACCTTGGCCTGCGATAGCGAGCGCTGGAAGGCGAGGTCGGTGCGCTCGATGCGGGCGATGAATTGCGCGACGTCGTCGTCCTTGGCAATGCGCGACGGGGCGATCTGCTCGCCCTCGCCGTAGAAGCGGCTGATGAAGCGCACCCGCGAGATCAGCTCCTTGGCAGGGTAGCTGACAAAATAGAAGATCCCGTCCTTCTGGCGTATCTGCGTCGCGAGCACGGCTGCTGCCTCCGGCCGGGTAGCCCCAGCTATCGAGTCCCGGCGAATGATACCGAAGGCTGCCGCGCCCCGCAGAGGGAGTGAGGGCCCCCTACCCCGGGCAGGCCGGCAGCATCAGGGCCTGCAGAACCTCGGCGGTGCGCCGGTTCTGGACGAACGCGGCCACCCCCGAGTGGGCCGGGACCGCCTTCGGCAGCAGCCGCAGGGACCGCGTCTCGGCGATTCTTCCCGCCGTGAAGGCGATCGGTCCCACCCATTCGAGCACCACGTAATCGTGGGTCAGCGTCCGCCCCCGGTTTTCCCCCGCGGCGACACTCGATACGAGCTTGTTTTCGTAGCTGGCGAGATACGGGCGTAGGGGTCCTTCCAGCCAATGCAGTCCCAGTAATCCACATGCAGCGACAGCGGCACCACGCGCCCGGGGGCGTAGCCGCGCTCGCCGAGGCCCTGCAGCCACCGGTCGGCGGGCGGGCAGCTGTCGCAGCCCTCCGAGGTATAGCGCTCGACCAAAGCCGCGGTATGGGGCCCGGACTGCGCGCTGCATTGCAGCGCGTGGGCCCGGGGCATGAGCGCGAGGAAGATACAGGCGAGGGTAAGCCGCATGGAAATGGGTCGAAACATCGGGCCCGGGACTTACGGCCGGGACGGGATAATGCGGGGTGACCCTGAAGCTCTCGATTCTCGACCAGTCGCCGGTCATCTCCGGCCATTCCCCGGCGCAGGCAATCGCCGCCACGCTCGAGCTCGCGCGCCACGCCGAGCGGCTGGGCTACCACCGCTACTGGCTCGCCGAGCACCATGCGATCGCGGCGCTTGCCGACCCCTGCCCCGAAGTACTGCTCGCGCGCCTCGGGGCCGAGACCTCGCGCCTGCGCATCGGCTCCGGGGGCGTGCTTCTGCCCTATTACAGCCCCTTCAAGGTGGCCGAAGTGTTTCGCATGTTGGAATCCCTGTATCCGGGTCGGGTGGATCTGGGCATCGGGCGTGCCCCGGGCGGCGACGCGCGGACCGCCCATGCAGTGGGGGGCGGGCAGCTGCCCACCGCCGAAGACTTCCCGCAGCGTGTCTGGGAGCTGGTCGCGCATCTGGACGGCGCCCTGCCCGATGACCATCCACACAAGCGCGTCCGGCTGCAGCCCGGGGGCGACACGGCGCCCGAAGTCTGGTTGCTCGGGTCTTCGGACTACAGCGGGGCACTCGCCGCTCAGCTCGGGCTGCGTTTCGCCTTTGCGCACTTCATCAACGCCAAGGGCGGCGACGCGGTGACGCGCGCCTACGGCGAGCGCTTCCAGCCCTCGGCCCGGGAAAGCGCGCCTGCGGCACTCGTATGCGTGTTCGTGATCTGCGCCACCGACGATGCCGAGGCGGAGCGGCTTGCGGCCTCGATCGATCTGCGCCGGCTGCACATGGCGCTTGGGCACGACACCCCCGTGCCGACGCTTGCCGAAGCCGAACGCCACACCTATACCGCGGAGGAGCGGCGCTACGTGCTGGGCCAGCGCGATCGTGCCGTGATCGGCGGCCCGGAGAAATGCCGGCGCGAGCTGACGGCGCTCGCCGAGCGCTATGGCGTTAACGAGCTGATGGCGCTCACGATTACTGGCGATTACGCTTCGCGGCTGCGCTCGTACGAATTGCTCGCGCACACATTTCTTTAGGCCAGCCTTGGGTTCGAGGGCCGCGTCTTAGCTTCAAACGGCACGCTGCGCTTGGGCTTGACCTCGGTCAACGCGCCAGCGGGACACAGCGATAAATAATGTCAACCTTTTTGCCGGCACCGCGTTAGTCCAAGAGCTCGCCGCAACGCGACCACCGCGGTGAAAGGCGCGCGGGCGACACTTGCAAACATCCAGGGAGAGCATTGCCATGAACCGACTCGCACTTGCCATTTGCCTCAGTCTTGCCTTCTCGCCGCTCGCGCTCGCGCAGGCGAAGAAGGAACCCAGCGCCAAGCAGAAGGCGCAGCAGGAACGCATGAAGGACTGCAACCAGCAGGCCGGCGAGCAGAAGCTCGAGGGCGACGCCCGCAAGGGATTCATGAGCAACTGCCTGAAGGGCGGCGCCGCCAGCAAGCAAAGCGCGCAGCAGAACAAGATGAAGGACTGCAACCAGCAGGCCGGCGCCAAGCAGCTCAAAGGCGACGAGCGCAAGAAATTCATGAGCTCGTGCCTCAAGGGCTAATTCAAAACTTCAAGCTGTGAACTGGAGGAAATATTTTGATTTCCAAAATCAGCATGTCTTTGTTCGGCGCCTTCGCGGCGCTGATATTCGTTGCCGCGCCCGCCGTGGCGCAGAGCAACGTCACCGACGCTTACGCGACGGACAGCAGCGGCCAGATCGTAAGGAGCGGAACCGGACTGTGCTGGCGCACCAGTGCATGGACGCCCGAAAAGGCGATCGAGGAGTGCGACCCGGACCTGGTGAAGCGTCCGCAGCCCAAGCCGGTGGTTGCCGCGCCCGTACCCGCGCCCGTCGCCCGCGTCATGGATTCCGATGGCGATGGCGTGCCGGACAACCTTGATCGCTGCCCCAACACTCCTGCCGGGGCCCGGGTCAACGCCAACGGCTGCGAGCCGGACAGCGACGGCGACGGCGTCGTGGACAGGCTTGACCGCTGCCCCGACACGCCCGCGGGCGCGAAAGTAGGCGCTAACGGATGCGAGCTGGATAGCGATCGCGATGGCGTCGTGGACAGGCTCGACCGTTGTCCCGGCAGCAAGGCCGGCGTCAAGGTGGACGCCAGGGGTTGCGAAATTCCCGAAGTCATCGCGCTCCGGGGTGTCAGATTCGCCACCAACTCTGCCGCGCTCACGCCGGTTTCTTCGGCCATCCTGGATGATGCGGCGGCAACTCTGACCAAACGCGGCACCGTGCGCGTGGAGGTGGCAGGGCATACCGACAATCGCGGCAGCGCCGTGAGAAACCGGGCCCTGTCGCAACAACGCGCCGAGGCCGTGATGCGCTATCTGGTGAGCAAAGGCGCCAATGCCGCGAACCTGACGGCCCGCGGTTACGGGCCCGATGCCCCGATCGCCGACAACGGGACGGCAACCGGGCGTGCAGACAACCGCCGGGTCGAACTGCGCATCATGCAGTAACACGGCCTGCACTTTGCAGCAGCCATCAACCCCGGCCGATGTCGCATCGGCCGGGGTTTTTTCTTTCTAGAACAGTCCGAGCACCTGCGCTTGCCCGCGCTCGCGCGCGAGGTCCTGCGCCGTCTTGCCCGCGAGGTTCTTCAGGCCCGGCTCGCGCGTGCGCGCGAGCAGCAGCCGCACCGTGCCCGCGTGCCCGGCGGCGGCCGCGCCGTGCAGCGCGAGATTGCCGTCGAGGTTGACGGCGTCGGCATCGGCGCCGCGCTCGAGGAGCAGCCGCGCCACGGCCTCGTGGCCGCCGTAGGCCGCCCAGTGCAGCGCCGACTCGCCGTGATCGTTGAGCGCGCGCGGATCGGCGCCGGCGTCGAGCAGCAGCAGCGAGAGGGCGGGATCCTCGTTCAGCGCCGCATGATGCAGCGCCGTCTCGCCGGTCGCGGTGCGCGCGCGCACCCGCGCCCCGGCGTCGAGCAACAGCCGCGTGAGCGCGCGCATGTCCTTTTCCGCCGCGAGGTGCAGCGGCGTCTCGCGCGCCGCGTTGCGCGCCTCGATGTCCACCTTGCCGCCGAGCACCAGGATCGCGGCGACCGGCTCCTTGCCTTCCGCGATCGCCTGCAGCAGGCGCTCGGTCGGGGTCTCGGCCTGCGCCGCGCCGGCGGCGAGGAGCGCCGCGGCGAAAAGCGCCTTCATTTCAGCGCGCCCGCCAGCACCTCGGCCAGATGCAGGGTCGTACGCCCGGCCAGGCCCTCGATCTGCTCGCGGCAGGAAAACCCGTCCGCCACCACCACGGCGTCGGGCGGCGCGGCGCGCAGCTGCGGCAGAAGCGCAAGCTCGGCGATCCGGCGCGAGGTCGCCTCGTGCGCTTCCTTCAAACCGAAGGAGCCCGCCATGCCGCAGCAGCCCGTGTCGGGCGCCTCGACCTCCAGGCCCGAGGCGCGCAGCAGCCTTACTTCCGCCGCCGTCCCCCACAGCGCCTTCTGGTGGCAATGGCCCTGCAGGAGCGCGCGGCCGAAGGCGCGCCGCGGCACGTAGCGGCGCAGCTCGAGAAATTCGGCGAGCGAATGCACGTGGCGGGAGAGTTCTCTCGCGCGCGCCTCGTCCGGAAAGAGCTGAAGGAGCTCGTCGCGAAACACGGAGAGGCATGCGGGCTCGAGGATCACCACCGGCACGCCGGATTCGAGCGCCTCGAGGATGCGCCCGAGCGCCGCTTTCGCCTTGTCGAGCATGCCGGCGTCGAAATACGGCCGGCCGCAGCACAGGTGCTCACGCGGCAGCTCGACGCGGCAGCCCGCGTGCGCCAGCACCCGCGCGGCGGCGCTGGCGGTCGCCGGCCGGAAGTAGCCGTTGAACGTGTCGTCGAACAGGATGACGCGCTCGCCCTCGCCGGCCGGAACGAATTGCGCGCGGAAGCTCTTCGCCGCGAGGCGCGGCAGCCGGCGTGTCGCCGACAATCCGGCGACCGGCCGGCCGAGGGCGCCCAGCGCGTTCGCCAGGACCGGCGCGCGCGCGGCGAGCGGCGCCCATTCGCCGATCCTCGCCAGCGCCTGCACCGCGGGCGAACGCATGTGCTTTTCGTAGTAGTGCGACAGGAACTCCGACTTGTAGGCCGCCATGTCGGTGTGCGTGGGGCAGTCGCTGCGGCAGCCCTTGCACGCGAGGCACCAGTCGAGCGCCTCCTTCACGTCCTCGCTCTGCCAGCCCTGCGTGATCACCTCGCCCTGCAGCATCTCCCAGAGCAGCCGCGAGCGGCCGCGCGTCGAATAGCGTTCCTCGCCCGTGGCGCGGTAGCTCGGGCACATGGTGCCGCCGGATTTCGCGCGGCACTTGCCCATGCCGACGCAATGCTCGGCGGCGCGCCCGAAGCCGTCGCCGACCTCGCTGCGAAAGGCGAACCGGGTCTGCAGGCTCACCGGCTTGTACCGGGGCCCGAGCCGCAGGTTCTCGTCCACACGCAGCACCTCGCCCGCGGCGTTCACCAGCTTGCCCGGGTTCATGCGATTCAGCGGATCCCAGATGCGCTTGAACTCGCGGAACGCGCGCATCAGCTCGGGGCCGTACATGGCCGGCAGGAACTCCGCCCGCGCCTGGCCGTCGCCATGCTCGCCCGAAAGCGAGCCGCCGTACTTCACCACCAGCTCCGCCGCCGCCTGCAGGAAGCCGCGCCAGCGTGCCAGGCCCGCGGGCGTGCGCAGCTCGAAGGTGATGCGCGCATGGATGCAGCCGTCGCCGAAATGCCCGTAGAGCGACGTGCGGTAGCCGTGGCGGTCCACCAGCGCCTGGAATTCGCGCAGGTAGTCGCCGAGGCGCAGCGGGTCGACCGCGGCATCCTCCCAGCCGACCACCGGATCGGGCCCGGGCGTGCCCTTCAAGTTGAGCGAGGTCGCCGAGGCGCCCGTTTCGCGGATCGCCCACAGGCGGCTTATCTGCGCGGCATCGGTGACCAGTTTGCCGCGCAGGGCGCTCGCCTTGTCGATCGCCTCCTCCATCGTATCGCCGCCAAACTCGATCATCAGCCAGGCCTTGCCCTCGGGCAGCAGCTCGAGATCGTCGAGCCTGAGCTTTCTCTCGCGCAGCCCGCCAATGATCGGCTCGTCGAGACCCTCGCAGGCAATGGGGCCCGCTGCCAGGATCTCCGGCACCGCGTCGCCCGCGGCATAGATGTCGGTGTAGCCCTGTACCAGGAGCAGACGGTGGCGCGGGCTCTTCACGAGCTGGGCCCTCGCCTGCAGCGTCAGGGCGCAGGTGCCCTCCGACCCCACCAGCGCGCGCGCCACGTTGAAGCCGTTCTCGGGCAGCAGCTGGTCGAGGTTGTAGCCCGAAACGCGGCGCTTGATCTTCGGGAAGCCGGCGCGGATCAGATCGCCGTAGCGGTCGGCGAGCATCTTCAAGCCGCGGTAAATCTCGGCCTGGCGGTCGTTGCGCGACACGATGCGGTCGAACTCGGACTCGGCCGTCGGCCCGCACCAGAAGCGCGCGCCGTCATAGGTCGCCACTTCCAGCGCCTCGATGTTCTCGACCGTCTTGCCGGCCATCACCGAGTGCGCGCCGCAGGAGTTGTTGCCGATCATGCCGCCGAGCGTGCAGCGGCTGTGGGTGGCGGGGTCGGGCCCGAAAACGAGGCCATGGCCCGCCGCGGCGGCGCTCAGGCTGTCGCAGACCACGCCGGGCTCGACGAGCGCGGTCTGCGCTGCGGCGTCGATCGAAAGCACTCGGTCCATGTACTTGGAGCAGTCGATCACCACCGCGACGTTCACGCCCTGGCCGCACTGCGAGGTGCCGCCGCCGCGCGCGAGCACCGGCGCGACGTGCGCGCGGCAGGCTTCGAGCGCGGCCATCACGTCCTCGGCCGAGCGCGGCAGAACGACGCCGATCGGCACCTGGCGGTAGTTGGACGCATCCGATGCATAGGCGGCGCGCGCACCCGCATCGAAGCGTACCTCGCCCGCGACCGCGGCCGCGAGCGCAGCCTGCAATTCCTTCATGCCGGCAGTGTAGCGGGGTCGAGCGACTGGATCACGGGCGGGATCGGGCAGTCAAGCGTCGCCGCGACCGCGCGCACCAGCTCCATTTCCGCCAGGCGAAACGGGCCGTCGGCCGCCGCGGTCTCGACGCAGGCCTTGAGCACGCGCGGCTTCTGGAAAGGCTGCAGGTGCCGCAGGCGCTCGAGCGCCTCCTGGATGCGCGCGGCGGTGAGCTCGCTCACCGGCAGCGGACCGGGCAGCGCGACGCCCAGGATCTCCTTGCCCTTGGCGTGTGAAACCTCCGTGTTGCCCTTCGAAGCATGCGCGATGAGCGAGATCACCGCATTGGCGTCCTGCGCCACGTCTTCCACCTTCTTGAACCTCGTCGGGATCGGCTTGCCCGCGCCTTCGCGCAGGCGCTGGCGCAGCAGCGTCGCCTGCACGAGTTCGCCCAGCGTCATTCTCTGGTCGGCCTCGACCAGCGCCTGCACCGCGGCGAGGAAGGCGTCGCGCCGCTTCTGCGGCCATCGCCGGAGCGCCGGCAGAGCGAGCTCGACGAGCAGCAGGAACTGGCGCCGGCCGACGCCCTGCAACTCGAAGCGCGCCGCCGCGGCCTGCTCGGCCTCGCCGCCGAGGAGCTGCAGCTGGCGCTCGCGCACCGGGCCCTCGCGCTCAAGGAGCAAGGCGAACATCGCCTGCGCGGCGCCCTCGGGCGTCAGCAAGCGGCGCTTGACGGCGGGCGGCAGGCGCTCGAGCAGGCGCCGTGCATGGTCCACGTGCTCGGGCCTGGGCGCTTCGACGAGCGCCGCCGCCGCACCGATGCCGCCGAGCACCTTGACGACGTTGCCGGCGCCGTCGAGGACGGCGACGCGCCCGTCGCTCGCGTAGTGCCCGGGCCGCGTGCGGCGATAGTCCTCGCGATTGAAGCGCGGATGCACCCTGCGGATGCGCTCGTCGATCGGCGGGTGGGTCGGAAACGACCACCAGCGCACCACCGCGGGAAGAAAGAACATGTGCGACAGCTCGTCCAGGTACAGCCCGCGCAGCGTGGTGCCCGCATGCAGCAGGGAGACCGCGTCGAGCGCGCCGGCGATACCCTCGGGGTTGCGGGTGAACTGCACGCTGGCCGCATCCGCGAGCAGCTCGCGCTGGCGCGATATCGCGGCCTTGATGGCCTCGGCGGCAAACGAGCCGGGAAAGCCGATGAAGGCGATCAGCGCGCCGAACACCGCGCTCACCGCCTCGCCGCCGACCTCCTCTCGGCTCTTGCCGCGCGCCTCCTGCGCCGCGCCGAACACCAGGCGCTCGCCGGCGTCGCCGAAGCAGGTCAGCCCGCCGAGCAGCCCGGCGAGCCGCACGTTCAAGGCCATGTCGCCGTTGAGGATGTGGCTGAACTCGTGGCCCATCACGCCCTGCAGCTCGTCGCGCGTCAGCTTCTGCACCAGGCCGCGCGTGACGATGATCACCGCCTCGTTCGGCGTGTGCCCCGCGACCAGAGCGTTGATCGCGTCGTCGTAGGGCAGCAGGTAGACGGGCGGCACGGCGATTCCCGAGGCGATGGCCATTTCCTCGACCACATTGAGCAACCGGGTCTCCGGCGCGCTGGCGCGCCCGCGCTCCAGGTAACGCGCCCCCAGCATCCGCGCCACGGCGAGCCCGCCCTCGCTCAGCGTCCAGATGCGCCACGCCGACACGCCCACCACGACCGCGCCCACGATGGCCGATACCCAGAGGTGAAATGCGCCCGGCACGTGCAGGAGCGCGTGCAGGTAAGTGCTTCCCAAGCCGCGCCAAACGAGTACCTCGCCCCCGGCGAGCGGCAGCGCCCCGTAGATCGCGAGCACGGCGTAGGCCATGGCCGCCGCCAGGTTGAAGCAGGCAATCACGAACAGCGCCGCAACCAGGTACCAGAGCACCAGACGCCGCGATGCGCGCCGTGCTTCATCCTGCTGCGCGAAGAAATCCATGATCGCTAGGTCACAAGCGGCGGCAGCGGGCAGTCGAGCACCGCGCCCGTAACGCGCAGCAGCTCCGCTTCGCCGAGGCGGATCGTGCCGTCGAACGCGGCCACGGCGAACATGGCTTTCACCAGCAGGGCCTTGGCAAGCGGCGCGAGGCCGCGCAGCCGATCCAGCGCCGCGCCGGCCGCCTCGGGGGTAATCGCCTGCCGGGGCAGCAGCGCCGCCTCGTGCAGGCCGAGCTCAGCGATGCCCGCGTTGAAGGCGGCGGCCGTATCCGCATGGCCCACGTGCGCGATGAGCGAGAGCAACGCGAGCGACTCGTCGCGCAGCGCCTCGATCCGCTTGACCGCGGCGATCGGCGGGGACGGCGCGAGCTGGTGGCGCAGCAGCGTCAGCAGCACGAATTCGTGCAGCGACACGCGCCGGTCGGCGCGGATCGCGGACTCGACCGCGCGCAGAAAATCGCTGCGCGCCGCTTCGTCCATCTCCTTCAGCGCCGGCAACGCCAGGTCCACCAGCGGCAGGTGCAGCGCCGGGTCGAGCCGCGCTGCGCCAGCCTGCGGCGCAACCAGCGCCAGCACCGCGGCGCGTGCGCCCGCGCTCTGGTGCACGGCCGCGCGCAGATCCTCGGGGAGGGAGGCGAGGAGCCGCTGTGCCTTGTCCACCTTGTCCGCGTCCAGGGTGCCGACGAGCTGTGCGCTCGCCTGCGGCGAGCGGCCCCAGGCGTGCTCGGCATCCGCGGTGCGCTTGCCGCTGGCGGCGAGCACCACCGTTGCCAGGAGGCCCTCGGCCGCCTTACGCCGCCGCGCCTCGTCCGCGTCGGGGGGCAGCGCCGCCGCCGCGCGCCGCGCGCGGTACTGCGAGGGCTCGAACCCCGGATGCACGCGGCGGATGCGCTCGTCCACCGGCGGGTGCGTAGCGAAGATGCCCGAAAACCACAGCTTTACGCTCTCGCCGAAATACATGTGCGAGAGCTCCTCGGCGCTGCGGCCCTCGATCAGCGTGCCGCGCGCCGAGGCGCGGATCTGGTCGAGCGCGCCGGCGATGCCGTCGGGATTGCGCGTGTACTGGACGCTCGAAGCGTCGGCGAGGAACTCGCGCTGGCGCGCGATCGCCGCCTTGATCAGGCGCGCAAAGAACAGGCCCGTGTAGCCGATGACGAACAGCGCCAGGCCCACGGCGAACACTGCCGCCGCGCCGTTCTTGCGACCGCCGCCGCCGCGGCCCATGGCCTGCATCGCGAACCGGCCGATCGAGCCGATGAAGACGATGCCCGCGAGCACGCCGATCATGCGGATGTTGATGCGCATGTCGCCGTGCAGCATATGGCTGAATTCGTGCCCCACCACGCCCTGCAGTTCGTCGCGGTTGAGCGTTTCCAGCGTGCCCCGCGTCACCGCCACCACCGCGTTCGACACGTCGGTGCCGGCGGCGAAGGCGTTGATGCCGTGCTCGCCCGCCATCACAAATACCTTCGGCACGCGCACGCCGGCGGCGATCGCCATTTCCTCCACCACGTTGAGCAGGCGCCGCTCCAGGGGGTCGCGCGTTTCAGGCGACACCGGCTGGGCGCCGGCCATGCGCGCCACCACCTCGCCGCCGCCCCCGAGGCGCAGGCTCTGCACCACGGTCACGGCGAGAATCAGCGCCAGCGTGCCGAGCGCACCGCCCCAGAGCAGTGCCGGCGGCACATCGGCCAGCGACATGGGTCCGGGCGCCTCCGCGGCATGCGAATACAGGTACGCCGCGGCAAGCACTGCCGTCACCGCCGCGACCACCGCGCCCACCGCCAGCGCATACAGCAGCACCAGGACGCGCGTGTTCCTGCGCGCGAGCTCCTGGTGCTCGAAGAAATTCAAGGGAACTCTAGAACTTCACCTTCGGCGCCTGCCGCTCCTCTTTCGACTCGGTCGCCTCGAGCAACATCGCCTCCTTGAACGCGAACAGGCCGGCGATGACGTTGTCGGGGAAGGACTCGCGCTTGGTGTTGTAGCTCATCACCGCGTCATTGAAGCCCTGGCGCGCGAACGCGACCTTGTTTTCGGTGCTGGCGAGCTCTTCCTGCACTTGCAGGATGTTCTGGTTGGCCTTCAGGTCCGGGTAGGCCTCGAACACGGCGAGCAGGCGCCCGAGCGCGCCACCCAGGGCCCCCTCGGCCTGCGACAGGCCCGCCATCGCCGCGGGGTCGCCCGGCGCGGCTGCCGCGCGCTGCGACGCGTTCACCGCCGCGCCGCGCGCCGCGATCACCGCTTCGAGCGTCTGGCGCTCGTGCGCGAGATAGCCCTTGGCCGCCTCCACCAGGTTCGGGATGAGGTCGTAGCGGCGCTTCAATTGCACGTCGATCTGCGCGAAGGCGTTCTTGAAGCGGTTGCGCAGGGTCACCAGCCCGTTGTAGATCGCGATCACCCCGGCCGCGAGCGCTACGACGAGCGCAAGGACGATCCAGCCACCGATGCTCATTGTCCTTTCCCCCTTTAGGTTTTAGGTGTAAGTGCCTCGGCTACTATAGCGCATGACTCCGGCCCGCTGCCGCGCGAGGACGCCATGGACCGACGCCGACGTGAATTACTAGGCGCCGTCGCCGGCCTGGCGGTAACGCGCGTCGCCTGGGCCGGAGAACGCATGCGCACCCGCGCCATACCTTCGAGCGGCGAGGCGCTGCCGGTAATCGGTCTGGGGACCTGGCAGACCTTCGACGTCGGCGGCGGCGCGGCGGCGCGCGCGCCGTTGCGCAAAGTGCTGAAAGCATTTTTCGACGGCGGCGGCCGGGTGGTGGATTCCTCGCCAATGTACGGCTCGAGCGAGTCGGTGGTCGGCGAGCTGTGCACGGATCTCGGCATTTGCGAACCGCTGTTTCTCGCCACCAAGGTGTGGACGCGGGGGCGCGAGCAGGGCATCCGCGAGATGCAGCGCTCCATCGAGCGCATGCGCGCCGGGCGCATGGACCTCATGCAGGTGCACAACCTCCTCGATGTCGAGGCGCACACCAAGACCCTGCTGGAATGGAAGGCCGCAAAGCGCGTGCGTTATATCGGCGTCACGCACTACGCGTCTTCCGGCCACGCTGCGATGGAGCGCGCGCTGCAGGCGAAGCAGTACGACTTCGTGCAGATCAACTACTCGCTCGACGAGCCGGAAGCCGAGCGCAGGCTCCTGCCGCTGGCACGCGAACTCGGCGTCGCCGTCCTCGTCAACCGCCCTTTCGCCTCGGGCGGCATGTTCCGGCGCGTGCGTGGCAAGCCGCTGCCGCCGTGGGCGGCGGAGCTCGGCATCCAGAGCTGGGCGCAGTACTTCCTCAAATGGATCGTCGCCCACCCGGCGATCTCCTGCGTCATTCCCGCGACGGCAAATCCCGAGCACGTGCGCGACAACCTCGGCGCGGGGCTCGGCGCGCTGCCTGACGAGGCGCAGCGCGCGCACATGGCGCAGGCCTACGACGCGATTTAGTCGAACCCCGGCGGCGGCGTGAAAGCGTAGTACTCCTTCTCGATGAGGCGCGCGACTTCGATGGCGAGGTAGTCGCCGTATTGCGGGCCGACGATCTGCACGCCGACCGGGAGCTTGCCGCCGGCGAGCTCGATCGGCGCCACGGTCGAAGGCAGGTTGCACATGCCTGAGTAGCCGGCCCAGAACAGCTGCGTGGTCGAGGGCTGGGGCTTGCCGTTGACCTCGATCATGCGCTCCCAGCGCTCGCCCCTCTGGTTCTGCGGGAAGGCGGGCGTCGCCGCCGCGGGGCACAGGAGCACGTCCCAGTCCCTGAAGAACTCCGCCCATGCCAGTCGCATCTGGTGGCGGCGGTTCGACCAACCCAGCCATTCCTTGTGCCGCATCACATTGGCGCGCGCGGCCTGCGCCTCGTAGCTCATGTCCGTGGCCGGGCGTTCTTGGGACAGCCGCTCCCACAGCTCGACGTGATGCGGCAGCTGCCGGTTCGAAGTCGCCGCGCGCAGCACCGCGATGTAGACCTTGTGCGCCTCGTCCGGGTTGAAATCCGGCCGCGCCCTGTCCGAGACCCGGGCGCCCTTTTTCGCCAGCGCACTCGCCAGCCGCTCGATCGCGCCCGAGACGGCGGCGTCGACCTCCGCGGTCGAATGCGACGGCATCACGGCGACGCGCAGCTTGCGCAGCGAGCCGAGCTTCGGCTTTGGCAGCGCGAGCTGCCAGCCCGCGCCGTCGATGTCGTCGGAGCCGGCGATGATGTCCATGGCGAGCCTGAGATCGTCGGCGCTTCGCGCGAGCGGCCCGATCGCCGCAATGTCGCCCGGGTGCACCGCGCCGGGCATCGAGTGCCCCTGCGACGAGCACACGGCCCAGGTCGGCTTGTGCCCGTACACGCCGCAGTAGTGCGCCGGGTTGCGGATCGAGGCGCCGATGTCGCTGCCGAGCTCCAGGCCTGTAAGACCGGCGGCGAGCGCCGCCGCCGAGCCGCCCGAGGAGCCCCCAGGCGTGCGCAGCAGGTCCCAGGGGTTGTTGGTCGTGCCGTAGACCGGGTTGAAGCTTTGCCAGTCGGCGAGCAGCACCGGCACATTCGTCTTGCCGAAGACGATGGCGCCGGCTCGTTTCAGGCGCGCCACGGCGAGCGCGTCTTTGTGCGCCACGTTGTCCTTGTGCTCGCTCAAGCCCCGGGTGGTGGGCCAGCCGGCGACGTTGAAGGATTCCTTCACCGTCATCGGCAGGCCGTGCAGCGGGCCCTTTTTACCTTTGGCACGGTCGGCGGCGCGCGCCGCCTTGCGCCCGGCATCGAGATCCATGACGCAGATCGCATTCAGCGCGCGGTTGTGCTGGCGCACGCGCGCGGCGTAGAGGTCGAACAGCTCCACCGCGCCGAGCTTTTTCGCGCGCAGCGCCTGTGCGAGCTTGGTGGCGGACCAGAAGGCAGTGCTCATGTTTCCCCCGTAAAAGAAGACGAACTCAATTGCCGGTCTCGCCCCGGCGGCGCGACAAGATTTCGTACCCAATCAGCGCGAGGCCAGCCAGCATCCCAACCGCGTCGGTGTAGATGGCGCCCGGGTAGGCGCCCGCGGGAATCAGGGCCAGCAGCCCCGAGACCGCGAACGCAAGCCGCCAGGGCGCCGCCAGCGGACGCAGGAAGTATCCGGCGATGGCAATGGACACCAGCCAGACGCCGGCTACCGCCGTCGCCACAGCGAGCGCCACCGCCCAGGGCGCGCCCTGCAGCAGGAGCTGGGGCGACAGGACGAACAGGAACGGCACCACGAAGGCGGTCCAGCCGAAAGCCACCGCCGACCATCCGGTGCGCATCGGGTCGGCGCCCGCCAGCCCTGCCGCGGCAAACGCCGCGATCGCCACGGGCGGCGTGATCATCGACATCATGCCGAAATACATCACGTACAGGTGCGCCGCGATCGGCGAGATGCCGACCTTGACGAGGGCGGGCGCGACGAGCGCGGCAAGCAGCACGTACACGCCAACCGTCGGCAGACCCATACCGAGGACAATGCACACGCCGGCCGTGAGCAGGAGCAGCACAATCAGGTTGCCCTCGCCGATCTGTACCAGCGCGGCCGTCAGGTTGTAGCCCAGACCGCTGATGCCCAGGACGCCAATCACGATCCCCGCGGCCACGCACACGAGGACGATGTCGAGCACCGCGTAGCCCGCCGCCGGCACCGCCGCGAAGAAATCCCGCCACGACGGGCGCTCGCCGCGGTAGCCGAAGGCGAGCGCGAGCGGGATCAGCAGCACCGCCGCGAGCAGCGCCGCGAGTTGCGGCGGCTGGTTGAAATTGAACAGCGCCACGATCAGCACCACGAACGGCAGCACGAAGTAAAGGCCGGGCAGCACCCTGCGCCGCGGTGGCAGCTCATCGCGCTCGAGCGGCGCGATGCCCATCTTCGCCGCGTCGAGATCCGCCTGGATGAACAGCGCCACGTAGTACAGGATCGCGGGCAGGAGCGCCGCCAGCACCACTTCGCTGTACGGAATCTGCAGGAATTCGGCCATCAGGAACGCCGAAGCGCCCATCACCGGGGGCATCAGCTGGCCGCCGGTCGAGGCCACCGCCTCGATCGCGGCCGCCTTGTGCGCCGGGTAGCCGCTCCTCTTGATGAGCGGGATGGTGATCACGCCGGTGGCGACGACGTTCGCCACCGCACTCCCCGACACCGAGCCGAACAGCGCCGAACCGACCACTGCCATCTTCGCCGGGCCGCCGCGAAAGCGCCCCATGGCGAGCATGGCGATGTCGGTGAAGAAACGCGTGCCGCGGCTGGCGTTGAGGAATTCGCCGAACAGCAGGAACGCGAGCACGATGGTGCTCGCCACAGCAAGCGGCAGGCCGAGCAGGCCGTTCACGTCGAGCGCCACGTAGGCGGAGAGCTTCTGCCAGTCGGTGGCGCGCGCGGCGAGCTGGCCCGGCAGCGCGTCGCCCCACAGCGCATAGGCAATGAACACCACCGTAATCACCGGCAGCGTGCGGCCCG
>JAOTWE010000232.1 GCA_029863065.1 Betaproteobacteria bacterium | reverse complement strand
CCCGGCGCCGGTTTGAGTGAATTCAAGCGCATGTGCCTAGTCCTCCAGCCGCACGAGGTAGCAAACCTTCTCGATCATGCCGCGCACCGACGGCGTGTCCACGAGCTCCACCGTCTGGCGGATCTTGCGCAGCCCGAGGCCGCGCACCGTGGCGCGGTGATCCGCGTCGCAGCCGGCCGTGCTCTTCACCAGCGTCACCTTGATTTTGCTGTCCGCCATCGCTGCCCCTAGGAGGTGATTTCCTCGACCGTCTTGCCGCGCTTGGCGGCAATCTGCGCGGGCGTGTTCATCGCCTGCAGACCCTGCAATGTCGCGCGCACCACGTTGTAGGGATTGGTCGAGCCGAAGCATTTCGCCAGGACGTTGGTGACGCCCATGACCTCGAACACGGCGCGCATCGGGCCGCCGGCGATGATGCCCGTGCCCTCGTGCGCCGGCTGCATCAGCACCACGGCCGCGCCGTGATGCCCGATTACCGCGTGGTGCAGCGTGCCGTTCTTGAGCTTGACCTTGAAGAGCTTGCGGCGCGCCTCTTCCATGGCCTTTTGCACCGCCACCGGCACCTCGCGCGCCTTGCCCTTGCCCATGCCGATGCCGCCGTCGCCGTCGCCGACCACGGTCAGCGCGGCGAAGCCGAGCACGCGCCCGCCCTTCACGACCTTGGTGACGCGGTTCACCGACACCATCTTCTCGCGCAGGCCGTCGGTGCGTTCCTCGCTGTGCTGCATTCTGGGCTTCATTTTTGCCATGGCGTGTCCTTAGAACTTGAGTCCGCCAGCGCGCGCGGCCTCGGCGAGCGCCTTCACGCGCCCGTGATAACGGTAGCCGGCACGATCGAACGCGACGCTGTCGACGCCTGCCTGCCTGGCCTTCTGCGCGATGCGCGCGCCCACCGCCTCGGCGGCCTTGCGGTTGCCGCCGTTCTTGATCTGCTCGCGCACTTCCTTCTCCAGTGTCGAGGCCGACGCCAATACCTTCTCGCCGGCGCTCGAGGTGATCTGCGCGTAAATGTGGCTGTTGGTGCGATGCACGGTCAGACGCACGGCCCCGATCTCGCGGATCTTGAGTCGCGTCTGGCGTGCGCGTCGCACTCGGGCTTGGTTCTTGTCTGGCATGTCTGGGCTCCGCTACTTCTTCTTCGTCTCTTTCAGTACGACCGCTTCGTCGGCATAACGCACGCCCTTGCCCTTGTAGGGCTCGGGCGGCTTGCTGTCGCGAATTTCCGCAGCGATCTGGCCGACGAGCTGCTTGTCGATGCCGGTGATCACCACTTCGGTCTGCGTCGGCGTCACCACCTTCACGCCCTTGGGCATCTGGTGCACCACCGGGTGCGAGTAGCCGACCGACAGGTTGAGCTTGTCGCCCTGCGCCTGCGCGCGGTAGCCCACGCCCACCAGGGCGAGCTTTTTCTCGAAGCCCTTGGTCACGCCGGTGACCATGTTGGCGACCAGAGCGCGCAGCGTGCCGGACATGGCGGTGGCATGGTGCGAGTTGCCCAGCGCCTTGCACACCAGCGTGTCGCCTTCCTTCTGGATGCCGACGTTCGGATCCAGCGGCCGCGCCATGGTGCCGAGCGGCCCTTTCACCGAAATGGACCCCGAGGCGAGGGTCACTTCGACGCCCTTGGGCAGCGCAATCGGAAACTTGGCGATGCGGGACATGGCTTTCTCCTTACGCCACGATGCAGATCACTTCGCCGCCCACGCCGTCGGCGCGCGCCTTGCGGTCCGTCATCACGCCACGCGACGTCGACACGATGGCCACGCCCAGACCGTTCATCACGCGCGGGATGTCGTCGCGCCCCTTGTAGACGCGCAGCCCGGGCTTGGAAACGCGTTCCAGTCGCTCGATCACCGGCCGGCCGGCGTAGTACTTGAGGCCGATGCGCAGCTGCTTCATTGCGTTGTCCTCGGCGACGGCGAAGTCCTCGATGTAGCCCTCGTCCTTCAGCACCTTGGCGATCGAAACCTTCAGCTTCGAGCAGGGCATGCTCACCTCCGCGTGCCCCACCATCTGGGCGTTGCGGATGCGGGTCAGCATGTCGGCGATCGGATCGGTCATGCTCATGCAGGATTCTCCTTACCAACTCGCCTTGATCACGCCGGGCACTTCGCCGCGCATCGCGAGCTCGCGCAGCTTGTTGCGGCCGAGGCCGAACTTCCGGTACACGCCGCGCGGACGCCCGGTGATCGCGCAGCGGTTGCGCAGGCGCGTCGGCGAGGCATTGCGCGGCAGGTTCTGCAGCTTTTCACGCGCCGCCTCCCGGTCCTCGTCCTGCGCCCTGGGGTCGCGAATGACATCGAGCAGCGCCTGGCGCCGAACCTTGAATTTGGCTACGGTCTGGCGGCGCTTCTTTTCGCGGAGTTTGACGGAGAGTTTGGCCATGTGCGGTTCCTTCAGTGCTTGAACGGGAAGCGGAACGCGGCGAGCAGTGCCTTCGCCTCGTCGTCCGACTTCGCCGTCGTGGTGATGGCGATGTTCATGCCCCGGAGCGCGTCGATCTTGTCGTACTCGATCTCCGGGAAGATGATCTGCTCCCGTACGCCCAGGCTGTAGTTGCCCCGCCCGTCGAAGGCGCGGCTCGACACGCCGCGGAAATCGCGAATGCGCGGAATGGCGATGTTGACCAGGCGATCGAGGAATTCGTACATGCGTGCCCCGCGCAGGGTCACCATGCAGCCGATCGGATATCCGGCGCGCAGCTTGAAGTTGGCGATCGAGCGCCGCGCCTTGGTGATCACCGGCTTCTGGCCGGCGATCTTCGCCATGTCGGCCACGGCGTTGTCGAGCGTTTTCTTGTCGCCCACCGTTTCGCCCACGCCCATGTTGAGCGTGATCTTGCGGATGCGCGGCACCTGCATGGTCGTCTTGTAGCCGAACTTCGATACCAGCTCCGGCACCACCTTCTCGCGGTAGTAGGCCGCCAGTCGCGCCGGCGGTACGGGCAGCGCGGGCCGCGCCGGCTTCGACGGCTTGTCGACCGGCTTCGCCTCGGCCCGGGCGGCCTTCGGCTTGCGCTCTACCGGCTCCTGCGCCGGCCTGCCCTCGCCCTTGGCGGGCTTGTCGTCCTTCGGATTTTTTTCCTTCGCCATCTGACTCACCCTATGCGTCGACCTGCTCGCCGTTCGACTTGAACACCCGCACCTTGCGCCCGTCCTGCAGCTGCTTGAAGCCGACGCGGTCGGCCTTCTGGGTCGCGGGGTTGAACAGCGCGATATTCGAAACATGGATCGGCATGTCCTTGTCGACGATGCCGCCCGTAAGGCCCTTCATCGGGTTCGGCCGCTGGTGTTTCTTGACGCGGTTGACCCCCTCGACCACGAGATACTCGGCGTTCACGCGGCGCAGCACGGTGCCGCGCTTGCCCTTGTTCCGGCCGGTGGTGACGACGACCTCGTCGCCTTTGCGGATGCGTTGCATGGCTGTCTTCCTGTGAGTGGCGCTCAGAGAACCTCGGGCGCGAGCGACACGATCTTCATGAAGCGCTCGGTGCGCAATTCACGCGTCACCGGGCCGAAAATGCGCGTGCCAATCGGCTCGAATTTCGGCGTCAGGAGCACCGCCGCATTGGAGTCAAAGCGGATCAGCGAGCCGTCGGCGCGCCGCACGCCTTTCGCGGTGCGCACAACCACGGCGTGATAGATCTCGCCTTTCTTCACGCGGCCACGCGGCGCCGCGTCCTTGACGCTCACCTTGATGACGTCGCCGATGCTGGCGTAGCGGCGCTTCGAGCCGCCCAGCACCTTGATGCACATGACGGCGCGCGCACCCGTGTTGTCCGCCACGTCCAGTATCGACTGCATCTGAATCATCGGTAATTCTCCATCCAACTTGCACTGCGCGCCTTGGCGCGCGGGCAGTTTTGGACCCCGTACGGGGCAAAGAGGCGCGAATTCTAGCGTGAATCCGGTGCCCAGGGCAACGCTAACCGGCCTTCGATTTCTCGATCAGCCGGGTCACCTTCCACGCCTTGGTCCTGGAAATCGGGCGGCATTCGGAAATCTCGACCAGGTCGCCCTGGCCGATACCGCCCTCCGCCACGTGCGCGTGGTACTTCTTCGACAGCGTGATGGTCTTGCCCACCACCGGGTGCTTGACCCGGCGCTGCACCAGAACCGTCACGGTTTTCTGCATGCGGTCGCTCACCACGCGCCCCGTCAGGGTGCGGGCGCGGGTGGCCTGCGGGGCCTGCGTCGCTGGCTGATTCATTTGCTCGCCTTCTCCTTCAGCATGGTGCGGACACGCGCAATGTCGCGCCGCACCTTCTTGACCTGGCTGGTGTTGGTGAGCTGCTGGGTGGCGAGCTGCATGCGCAGGCCGAACTGCGCCCTGAGCAGGTCATGCAGCTCCTTTTGCAGCTCATCGCCGTTCTTGGCGCGAAGTTCGTTCACCTTCATTTTCTACCCCAGCATCCGATGCACAACAATCGTCTTGAACGGCAGCTTGGCGGAGGCCAGCGCGAACGCTTCCTTGGCGATCGCCGCGTCGACGCCGTCCATCTCGTAAATGATCTTGCCCGGCTGGATCTCGCACACGAAGTACTCCGGATTGCCCTTGCCGTTGCCCATGCGCACTTCCGCGGGCTTCTGCGAGATCGGCTTGTCCGGGAACACGCGGATCCAGATGCGGCCGCCGCGCTTGATATGGCGCGACAGGGCGCGCCGCGCAGCCTCCAGCTGGCGCGCCGTCAGCCGCCCGCGGCCGACGGCCTTCAGGCCGTACTCGCCGAACGAGACCTTGTTGCCGCGCGTGGCGATGCCCGTGTTGCGGCCCTTCTGCTGCTTCCTGTATTTCGTGCGTGCCGGTTGCAGCATGGCTTACTCCTTCTTCTCGCCGCCATCGGCCTTGACAACCTTCCTGGCCCG
>JAOTWE010000231.1 GCA_029863065.1 Betaproteobacteria bacterium | reverse complement strand
ACCAAGCATAGAACATCGCCGTGACCACGCCCAGGGCGTCGCCGAGGAGCGCGCGCGGCGAAAACGCGAGGCTGGTGTGCACCAGCATGCCGACACCTGTGAGGGCGAGCGCGAGCGCGACTAGGAACGCGGCGCGCGGCTTCTGCCGCCACAGCACCCACGCCGCCAGCGTCACGAAGATCGAGGCGAGATTGGCGAGCAGCGTGGAATTGGCGACCGACGTGAACTGGATCGACCAGTGCCAGAACACGAGGTCGCCGGCAAATGCCACCCCGGCAATGACGAGCAGCCGCCATTGCGGGCGCGGCGCCGCGGCGCGCGGCGCGATCGCATACGCGGTCCACAGTAGCGGCACCGCAAGGGCCACGCGCCAGAACGCGCTGGCTGTCGGGCCGACGTCGGCGAGGCGCACCCAGATCGGCGACAGCGCGATGAAGGTGGCGCCGCAAAACAGCGCTAACAGTGCCGGAGCGCGCATGCGCGGATGGTAAACTTTCGCGGCTTCCCATGGCTGCACCTCGCTTCGTTCATCTCCGGCTGCACAGCGAGTACTCGGTGACGGATGGCATCGTCCGGCTCGACGCGGCGGTCGAACGCGCGGCGCAGGACGGCATGCCCGCGCTCGCCCTCACCGACAGCGCCAATGTCTTCGGCATGGTCAAGTTCTACCGCGCGGCGCGCGCCGCCGGGGTGAAGCCGATCGTCGGCGCGGATTGCTGGGTGCAGGGCGAGTCCGGCGCCGACAAGCCGGCGCGCCTGCTGCTGCTGTGCGCCTCGCGCGCCGGGTACCTGCGTCTTTGCGATCTGCTGTCGCGCGCCTGGCTGAAGAACCAGCACCGCGCGCGCGCCGAGATCGCGCGCGCCTGGCTGCATGAAACCGACAACGAGGGCCTGATCGCGCTCTCGGGCGCCGGCGCCGGCGATGTCGGGCTGGCGCTCGCCGCCGGCAATGTCGCGGCGGCGGAGCGGCTGGCGCGGGAATGGTCCGCGCTGTTTCCGAATCGCTTCTACCTCGAGCTGCAGCGCGCCGGGCTGGCGCACGGCGAAACGCTGGTCGCGCGCAGCGTCGAGCTGGCTGCTCGGCTCGCCCTGCCGGTCGTTGCCACGCACCCGGTGCAATTCGTCGCGCCCGATGACTTCCGGGCGCACGAGGCGCGCGTGTGCATCGCGCAGGGCTACGTGCTCGGCGATCAGCGCCGGCCGCGGCTGTTCACCCCGGAGCAGTACTTCAAGAACCAGGAGGAGATGGTGCGGCTGTTTGCCGACGTGCCGCAGGCGCTCGACAACGCGCTCGAGATCGCCCGGCGCTGCAATCTTCAGATCGAGCTCGGCCGCAGCCGCCTGCCGGCGTTTCCGACGCCGCCGGGCGTGACCCTGGACCAGTTCCTGCGCCGCCAGGCCGAGCAGGGGCTGGCGGCGCGGCTGGCAAAGCTGTTTGCCGATGCCGTCGAACGCGAACGCGCCGCGCCGCGCTACCGGGAGCGGCTGGACTTCGAGATCCGCACCATCATCCAGATGGGCTTCGCCGGCTACTTTCTCATCGTCGCCGATTTCATCAACTGGGCAAAGCACAACGGCGTGCCCGTGGGGCCGGGGCGCGGCTCGGGCGCCGGCTCGCTGGTGGCCTATTCGCTCGGCATCACGGACCTCGACCCGATCACTTACAACCTGCTGTTTGAGCGCTTCCTCAACCCGGAGCGGGTGTCGATGCCGGACTTCGACATCGATTTCTGCCAGGACGGGCGCGACAAGGTGATCGACTACGTGCGCCAGAAATACGGTGCCGGCAGTGTGTCGCAGATCGCGACCTTCGGCACCATGGCCGCGCGCGCGGTGGTGCGCGACTGCGGCCGCGTCCTCGACCTGGGCTACAACTTCTGCGACCAGGTGGCGAAGCTGATCCCGGTGCAGCCCGGTCGCACCGTCACGCTCGCGGACGCGCGCGAAATCGAGCCGCTGCTCGCGCAGCGCGAGAAGAAGGAGGACGAGGTCCGGGAGCTGCTGGCGCTGGGCGAGAAGCTCGAAGGTCTGACGCGCAACGTCGGCATGCATGCGGGCGGCGTGCTGATCGCGCCCGGCAAGCTGACCGATTTTTGCCCGCTATACGCTGCCGAGGGCGGCGTCAACGTCATCTCGCAGCTGGACAAGGACGACGTCGAAGCGGTGGGGCTGGTGAAGTTCGACTTCCTCGGCCTGACGACGCTCACCATTCTCGACTGGGCGGAGCGCTTCGTGCGGGCGATGGGCGATGCGCAGTTCGCGCTGGAGCGCATCCCGCTCGACGACAAGGAAACCTATCAGCTGCTGTCCGCCGGCAATACCACGGCCGTGTTCCAGCTGGAATCGCGCGGCATGCGCGACCTGATCAAGCGCGCCCGGCCGGACTGTTTCGAGGACATCATCGCCCTCGTTGCCCTGTACCGCCCCGGACCGATGGATCTGATCCCGGACTTCATCGCCCGCAAGCACGGCAGCCAGCGCGTCGAGTACCTCGAGCCGCGGCTCGAGCCGATCCTCAGGCCGACCTACGGCATCATGGTCTACCAGGAGCAGGTGATGCAGATCGGGCAGGTGATCGGCGGCCTGACGCTGGGCGGCGCAGACCTGCTGCGACGCGCGATGGGCAAGAAGAATGCCGAGGAAATGGCGCAGCAGCGCGATGTGTTCGTCTCCGGGGCCGAGAAGAACGGCCTGTCGAGGGGCAAGGCGACCCAGCTCTTCGACCTCATGGAGAAGTTTGCGGGCTACGGCTTCAACCGCTCGCACGCCGCGGCGTACGCGCTGCTCGCCTATCAGACTGCGTACATGAAGGCGCACCACGCGGCGGCCTTCATGGCGGCGAACCTGTCGCTGGTGATGGGCGACACCGACAAGGTGCGCCAATTCCACGACGATGCGCTCGCCAACGGCCTCAGCGTGCTGCCGCCGGACATCAACGCGTCCGAATTCCGCTTCGTCCCCGTGGATGCGAGAACGATCCGTTACGGCCTGGGCGCAGTGCGCGGCACCGGCGAATCGGCGATCGGCGCCATTGTCGAGGCCCGCGGGGCCGGCCCGTTCGCCGACCTGTTCGACCTGTGCCGGCGAGTGGACAAGCGCATGGTCAACAGGCGGGTGGTCGAGGCGTTGGTGCGCGCCGGCGCGCTCGACTCGCTCGAGCGCAACCGCGCCAGCCTGTTCGCCAGCGCCGGGCGCGCGCTCGAAGCGGCGGAGCAACGCGAGCGTCAGGCGGCCCAGGTCAGCCTGTTCGGCGAGGCGGAGGACGCGGGCCGGGCCGAAGGGGCGCTGATCGCCGCCAAGCCCTGGGAACTCAGGCAGCAACTGACGGAGGAAAAGGTGGCGCTCGGTTTCGCGCTCTCGGGACACCTGTTTTCGGTGTACGAGCGCGAGATCGCCGGCTTCCCGCGCGTGCCGCTGGCGCAACTGGCTGCCGCCGAGCATCGCGTCTGGCTGGCGGGCGTGGTTGCCTCGGCGCGCTCGCAGATGACGCGTCGTGGCCGCATGATGGTGGTCATGCTGGACGACGGCAGCGCGCAGCTGGAGCTGTCGGTCTTCAATGAGCTGTTCGAGAAGCACCGCGACAAGCTCAAGGAGGACGCCCTGCTGATCGTCCAGGGCAAGGTGCAGCGCGACGAGTACGCCGGCGGGCTGCGCGTCACGGCGGATGAGCTCTATGACCTCGCGGGGCTGCGCGCGCGCTATGCGGCGCGCCTGCGCCTGCAGATGAACGGCCACTCGGACGCGCGCCAGCTGATGGACGTTCTCGCACCCTACCGCGCCGAGGGCGCGTGCCCGGTGTTCGTGTACTACGAGACCGGCGCTGCGGCCTGCGATGTCGCCCTGGGGGATGCCTGGCGCGTGCGGCCGGAGGGTCAGCTGCTCGAGCGCCTCGGGTCCTGGCTGGCGCCGGAAAACGTGCAGGTTGTCTATTCAGGCAACGTCTAGTCCTTCGCCCATCGCACCCGACATGCGTCGGTGCGCCACATGCGGCGCACGGCCCGGTACCACGGCGTAAGCACGCGCTCCGCGGGATCGTGGCGCCGCTTCTCCGCCAGGAATACGGACAGCATCGGATAGCAGACCGCGGCCTGCGCGCGCGTCGCCGTGGCCAGTGACTGGGGCATGAAGGAGCCGCCGGCGCCGATCGCCAGATCGATGAGGCGCCCGCGCAGCTGCGCGGCGCTGGCAACCGCCCCGAGCGTGGCCCGCGTCCGGAATTCGATGCCCAGAGCGGCGTATTCGCAGCGCGCCCAGCGCAGCAAGGTCTCGGCCTCCGGGAATACGCGCCGCGCCTGCAGCAGGCTGAGGCTGCAGCGCCGCTCCTGCAGCGCGGCGCGTACCTGGCCGATGACCGCATCGCTGCACTGCGGCGGCACCAGCAGCTCGACGGCGAAGCGCGGACCCTCGCCACCCGAATCGGGCAGCTCGATGCGCGCGGGCGCGGCGGCCCGCGCCGCGCTACTCGCCAGGGAAGCCAGGTCAAGCGTCAGGCTGTAGAAGGGCCCTAAGGCGCCAAAGCCGCCCACCGCCAGGCGGAACAGTTCGCTTTCGCGCTCGCGGCTGGCGCGCCGCAGTTCGCCGTCACCCGTGGCCAGGGTCAGCGCGCGCAGGTGCTCGACCATCGGCCGGCCGTCCGGGCCGGCGTGATTCGCGGCGATGCTTTCGCCCACGGTACCGGGCAGGAAATCTGCCCCGACATACCGCTCCAGGGATCGCCAGGTCACGCCCGCCTGGACTTCGAGCAAGGCGCGCTCGGCGTCATGGCGCAGGGTGCGGTCAAGGCCCGAGGCGTCCAGCGATCCGGGGTTCACGCTCGCCGCCAGCATGGCCTTGCACAATTCGCCGGCGGAGCAGGGCCGCGGGACGCCAAGTGTCGCGTAGGGC
>JAOTWE010000230.1 GCA_029863065.1 Betaproteobacteria bacterium | reverse complement strand
CGCAAACGCATCGGCTCCGGGAATTTCGGGCACGTTCGGAAACCCGGACATGCCGGTGGCGAGCATCAGGTGCTTGGGGTGCAACTCCATCGTCCGCCCGCTTCGCTCCACCTGCACGTCCCATTCCCCGGCCGCCTCGTCGTACGACGCCTTCAGGCACTTGGTGGAAGTCCAGCAATTCAGCTCCATCACCCGCGCGTACATCTCCAGCCAGTCGCCCATCTTGTCCTTGGGCGAGAACACGGGCCAGTGGTCGGGAAACGGCAGGTAGGGCATGTGGTCGTACCAGACCGGGTCGTGCAGGCAGAGCGACCTGTAGCGCTTGCGCCACGAATCGCCCGCGCGCTCGTTCTGTTCGACGACGAGTGTGGGCACGTGCAGGCGCTTGAGCCGCGCGGCGAGCGCCAGCCCACCCTGCCCGCCGCCGACGATGAGCACGTAGGGCTGCTGCGCGAAGCCGAGCTCCGCGGCATCCTTGCGCCGGCGCTCGAGCCAGGACAGCCGCCCGGGCACCACGCCGTGCTCAAGGCCGCGCTCGCGCCTGGGGCCGGCCTGTTCTTCGAAGCCCTTCAGTTCCTGCAGCGTGGTGAGCATCGTCCAGCACTTGCCGTCGCGCAGCCGCAGGTGCCCCGTGCCGCGGCCGAGCGCGGTCTCGAACGCGAGCCATCCTTCAACGATGCCGTCGTTTTGCGTGGGCTCGGCGAGCGCGAGAAAATCGTTTGGCGCCGCAGCGCCGAGCGTGGCCGAAAGCATGGCCCTGATCTCGCCGCGGCCTTCGAAAGTCTTGATCGTCCAGGTGAAGGCGACCAGATCGCGCCAGTAGCACTCCTCGTCGAAGAGCTTCGCCGCGCCGTCGATGTCGCTGCGCGCGAGGCACCTCGAGAACTTCTCCAGCCATTTTTCGATGGGGTTGGGCATGGGGTGGGCGCACATTTTCGCCTACAAAGCGGCGGCGTTCCGCGCCCTTTGTCCGGCGGCAATGGGGTGCCGAGAATGATACCTACTTCTTGCCTTTCAGCAGCTTTTCCAGTCCGGCCAGCGCCTTGTGCGTCGCGGGCGCCTGCGGCTTGTCGGCGCCGCCGCCCGCGCGCGCGTCCTCGACGCGCGCGTGCTCGTTCTCGTGGCAGTACACGCACAACAGCTCCCAGTTCGAGCCGTCGGGCGGGTTATGGTCGTGGTTGCCGTCCTTGTGGTGCACTGTCAGCTCGCGCACGCGCGAGGCGGGAAACTCGCGCGCGCAGCGCGTGCAGATCCACGGCAGGAGCTTGAGCGCCTGCTCGCGGTAAGTGGACAATGGCGGCTTCACGCGGCGCCCATCATGCCCACAGTCCAGAAATCGCTCAACTTCCGCACCGCCGGCCGCGGCACCACGGATATAACCCGGGAGGTGGAGCGGGCGGTGCGCGAGGCCGGGATCCAGACCGGACTTTGCAACGTATTCCTGCAGCACACGAGCGCCTCGCTCATCCTGTGCGAGAACGCCGCGCCGGCTGTGCGCCAGGACCTGGAGACGATCCTTTCGCGCCTCGCGCCGGACGGCGACCCCGACTACGCGCATGACGACGAAGGCCCGGACGACATGGCGGCGCATGCGCGCTCCGTGCTGACCACCAATTCTCTGCAGATCCCGGTGGCCGACGGCCGGCTCGCCCTCGGCACCTGGCAGGGGATCTATCTCTGGGAGCACCGCCGCGCGCCGCACGCAAGAAGCGTCGTAGTGACCGTTTTCGGTCAGCCCTGATCGGCGAGCAGCACCAGCTCCGGCGCCTTGTTTTTCTCCACGAACACGATCGCATTCTGCCCGTAGCTGCGGCCCAGCACCTCGGCCTCGCCGCGCGACATGCCCACCACCAGCACGCTCGGCTCCGGGAGCCACTCGCCCTGCGGGTCGCGGCCCTCGCCGGCGAAGCAGGCGTAGCCGGCCTCGCGCTGCGCTTCCAGGAGCGCGGTCGTCGCGAGCAGGTTTTCTGCCTGCCCGGCGAAGCGGCCGCGCGGATTGGCCGCGGTGACGTAAGCCGCCGTGTCCGCGCCCTCGGCGCCGAGCAGCGCATCGAGCGCTTCGCTCGGCTCGCCGACGCGCAGCACCAGCTCGGGCTCGCCGAAGATCACGTATTCCGCGCCCAGGTAGGCGACGATCAGGTCGGAACCGAGCGGCATCAGAGTTCGCCGAGGTCCTTCGGCGCGACGATGCGGAACCCGGCCACGCGCGGCGCAAGGGCCAGCACCGCCTGGTCCTTCGAGACCAGATACTGCGCCCCGGCGGCCGCCGCCAGCTCGAGGAACTTCTGGTCGTCGGGGTCTCTGCATTTCGGCATTCCGTGCACCATGGCCGGCGCGACCTTTCGCGCCACGCCGCGGGAACGCGCGATGCAGCGCGTCTGCTCGCCGCCATCAAGAGAATATCTTCCGAGATCGTAGGCGAGCACCCGCACCAGCTCCGCCTCGCAGGCCTCGTCGATCACGATCTCGACGCGGCCCGCCGCGTGTGCCTCGCGCAGCGGGCCGACCGAGGGGTCGTCGAACACCAGCCAGTCCAGCCAGACCTGCGTGTCCAGCACGACTCTCAGGCCTGCCATACGGCGTAGCCCTCCTCGCGCAGCCCGATCGCCAGCTCCACCTCCATGTCCCGCGCCGCCCCGTAGGGCATCGGATTGGCGTAGGCATAGAGCTGCGGCAGGAGACGCAGGCCGAAGCGTTCCACATACGCGTTGGCGCGGATGCCGGCCTTGTGCTTGGCAAAGCGCTCCTCGGGCGTGAGCCCGGTCATGCCGACGTAGACGCAAGGTTTCAGCATGTCGCGCTCGGGATTCGCCTTGCGAAAGCGCGCGAGATTGAGCACCGCGGGGTCGAGCTCGACCACGTAAACGTGGTGGTGATGGCGGCCGCGGCGCTTCTTTTTCATGCCTGCCCGCCCAAGCTTACACTGCGCCCGGTATGCCGCTGCCGCCCGAATACCTGCGCCAGATCTCGCGCGAGGAGATGAACGCGCTGCCCATCCGGCGCTATGAAGGCGACGTGCATCTGGTCGAGTCCCCGGACATGCTCGAGCGTGCCGCCGCGGACATCCTGCAGGAAAGGGCCGTCGGCTTCGACACCGAGACGCGCCCTGCCTTCCGCAAGGGCGAAAGCCACCTGCCGAGCCTCGCGCAGGTGGCGACCGCGCGTGCCGTCTATCTCTTCGCGCTGCAGCGGCTGGACTGCTCGGCATTGCTCACCGAGCTGCTCGGCGCGCCGCACATCGTCAATGCGGGCGTGGCGCTCGCCGACGACCTGCGCCAGCTCAAGCAGCTCTTCGCATTCGAAGCGGCCGCGGTTCTCGACCTCGGCCAGGTGGCGCGCCGCCACGGCCTGAAGCAGACCGGGCTGCGCAACCTGACGGGGATCTTTCTCGGCACACGCATTCCGAAGGGCACGAAAACCACGAACTGGGCGGCGCGGCGCCTCACGCCCCAGCAGGTGGCTTACGCCGCCACCGACGCCTGGGCCTGCCGGGAGCTCTACCTGCGCTTCCAGGCCCTCGGGCTACTCTGAGTCTTTCTTGAGCATCTCCTGCAGCCAGCCGCTCGCCATGAGCTTTTCCAGGTCGCTCGCGCCGCCCACCAGCACGCCCTTCACGAACACCATGGGAAAGGTCTGCCAGCCGGTCCACAGCTTGAGCGGCAGGCGCTTGCGCCAGCCCGAGAGGTAGGAGCCGTACTCGAGGTACGTGTACTGGAGCCCCGCTGCATCGAGCAGCCGGCGCGCTTTTTTCGGCGCTGGATTCATCTTCATGCCGACGACGACGATCGGCTTCGCCTCGATCGCCAGCTGCACTTGCTCCACGATCTCGACGCCCCAGCTGGCGATCTTGTCCCGGATCGCCGGATGCATGCGCGCCGCGTCGAAGATGGGCCGGCCCATGGCCTAATCGTACGCCCGAAAGCGGATCGCGGGGTCGCGCTTGATCTGCTCGGCGAGCGCCACCTCCCAGTCGAGGTAGGCACGCGCATGTTTCTCGTAGTCCGAGCCGTGCTCGTGGTCGTAGGGCTTGTACCAGACATCGTCCAGCGCCGTCGTCGCGTTCGCGCCGATGCCGCTCTCGGCGGGCAGCCCGGCCGCAAACCACGCGGCGTTCCCGCCCGCGAGTACCTGCAGGCGCGCGCGCGGCCAGAGCGCCGCGGCCTCCGGCGCGGCGAGCTGCGCGAGCAGGCCGTCGTCTGACGTGAGCACCAGCCCAGTCGCATCGCCGAGCTTCGCTCGCGCCGCGTCGAGCCGCGAACGCACCGCCCACCATGCCCCGGGAACGTGCCGGGCGCGGAATTTCAGGCTGGTCGAGAAGTCGAGCACCGTGGCGGGCACGCGCGCGAGCTCCGCAGGATCGATTTCGGGCGCGCGCTCCAGGGCGGGCACGCGCGTTCGTCGCGGACCGGTGGCGAGCGCGACGTCGCCGAAGCCGTTCGCGCCTTCGGGTTCGAGCACGAACACATCGTCCCAGCCCATCTGCAGGAGCCAGGAGGCCGTCATCACCGCACGTACCTGCTCGGGGTCCACCAGCACGAGGCGCGAGTTCCTCACCGCAACGAACTCGTCGGTCGCCTGCACCAGCTGGCCGCCGGGCGCGTGGCGAGCGCTGGGGATGTGCCCCGCTTCGTACTCGTCGCGCGAGCGCACGTCGAGCACATAGAGCGTTCGCTTGCTGTCCCCAACCCAGGACCGCAGCTGCGAGAACGGCACCGAGCGCACGCCGAAGCGCGTCGCGACCGCCGCCGCCGCGGCCTGCGCGCGCGCCCTGCCACCGGCCGAGGGCGGCGGCGCCACGCGCGAGCCGCCCCGCTCGCACTCGTAGCCGGCGAGCTCCCAGCCCATGGTGCCATCCTTGAGCGCCACCACATCCGTCCAGCCCGCGTTCCTCAGCGACTGGCAGCC
>JAOTWE010000019.1 GCA_029863065.1 Betaproteobacteria bacterium | reverse complement strand
GTCATGCGCTTGAAGATGCTGTCGCGCGTGATGCCGGCGTTGTTGACGAGGATGTCCACCGGGCCGACCACCGAGTGCACGTGGTAGAACATCTCGCCGCAGCTATCGAAATCGGCGACGTCGCCCTCGGCGGCGTGGACACGCCAGCCTTCACCGCGCATCGCCGCCAGCCACTCGGCCTTCTTGTCGTAGTCCGGCAGGCAGCCCGCCACCACCGTGTGCCCCGCCGCCCCCAGGCGCCTGCAGATCGCCGTGCCGATGCCGCCCATGCCGCCGGAGACGAAGGCGACGCGCATCTTCACCGGCTGGGCGTCGCCGGCGGCGGCCTTCTCCCGCTCCAGCACCGCGCTCATCGTTCCACCGCCAGCGCCACGCCCATGCCGCCGCCGATGCACAGCGAGGCCAGGCCCTTCTTCGCGTCGCGCTTCGCCATCTCGTGCAGCAGCGTGACCAGGATGCGGCAGCCCGAAGCGCCGATCGGATGGCCGAGCGCAATCGCGCCGCCGTTGACGTTGACCTTCGAGGTGTCCCAGCCCATCTGCCGGTTGACGGCGATCGCCTGCGCGGCAAACGCCTCGTTGATCTCCATGAGGTCGAGATCCTTGGGCTCCCAGCCGGCGCGCGCGAGGCAGCGCTTGGAGGCCGGCACCGGGCCCATGCCCATGTACTTGGGATCGACGCCCGCCGAAGCGAAGGCCTTGATGCGGGCGATCGGCTTCAGGCCGAGTTCCTTGGCCTTGCGCGCGCTCGTCACCAGCACCATAGCGGCGCCGTCGTTGATGCCCGAAGCATTGGCCGCGGTCACCGTGCCGTTCTTGTCGAACGCGGGCTTCAGGCCCTTCATCGCCTCGAGCGTGGCGCCGTGGCGCGGGTACTCGTCGTCGGCGAATACCACCGGGCCCTTCCGCGACGGAATTTCGAACGGGATGATCTCGTCCTTGAAGCGCCCCGCCTTTTGCGCGGCTTCCGTCTTGTTCTGGCTGTTCACCGCGAACTCGTCTTGCTCCTCGCGCGTCACGACATACTCCTTGGCCACGTTCTCCGCGGTGACGCCCATGTGGTACTGGTTGAAGGCGTCCCACAGGCCATCGACGATCATCGAGTCGACCATCTTCGCGTCGCCCATGCGAAAGCCGTCGCGCGAGCCGTTCAGGACGTGCGGCGCGATGCTCATGTTCTCCTGGCCGCCCGCGATGACCACGTCCGAGTCACCGTTCGCGATCGACTGCGCGGCGAGCATCACCGCCTTCAGCCCCGAGCCGCACACCTTGTTGATGGTCATGGCGGGAATCATGTCCGGCAGCCCGGCCTTGATCGCCGCCTGGCGCGCCGGGTTCTGGCCGACGCCCGCGGCGAGCACCTGGCCGAGGATCACCTCCGAGACCTGCTCCGGGCTCACGCCCGAGCGCTCGAGGAGCTTCTTCATGACGTGCGCGCCGAGTTCGGACGCCGGCGTCTTTGCCAGCGTGCCGCCAAACTTGCCGATGGCGCTGCGTGCCGCGCCGACGATGACGATGTCTTCCATGCTGTTCTCCTGGTTTGCCTAGTTTGCCTTTTGCTTCACGTAGCGGCCGGGCGCCGGTTCGATCGCCCGGTAGCGGGCATTGCCCGGCTTGCGCGGCGCCTTGCGCGCCCCGCCCTTGTGCTTGCCGAGCCAGGCGGCCCACTGCGGCCACCAGCTGCCCGGGTGTTCCGACGCGCGTTCGAGCCACGCGTCGGCATCCTGCGGGGTCGACGTTCCCGACCAGTAGCTGCGGCGCTTCTTCGCCGCCGGGTTGATGACGCCGGCGACGTGGCCGGCGGCGCCGAGCACGAAGGTCTTCTTGCCGCCGAGCAGCTCCAGTGACCGGTAGGCCGAGCGCCAGGGCACGATGTGGTCTTCGCGCGTGGCGACGATGAAGCTCGGCCGGTCGACTTTGCCCAGGTCGACGGGCACGCCGAGATTGGTGAGCGCGCCCGGCACGCGCAGCTTGTTCTCGAGATAGGTGTGGCGCAGGTACCAGCAGTACATCGGCCCGGGCAGGTTGGTGCTGTCGGCGTTCCAGTACAGCAGGTCGAACGCCGCCGGCGTGCCGCCCTTCAGGTAGTTGTTCACCACGTAGGGCCAGATGAGGTCGTTGGCGCGCAGCGCGGAAAACACCGCCGCCAGCTCGACGCCGGGCAGGATGCCGCCGCGCCCGAGCGACGCTTCGCGGCCCGCGACGCTCGCCTCATCGACGAACAGGCCGATCTGCCCGGTGTCGGAAAAATCGAGCATGGTGGTCAGATAGGTGACGCTCTCCACCAGCTTCTCGCCCTTCGCCGCCATGACGGCAAGCGCGGCGCCGAGCAGCGTGCCGCCGACGCAGAAGCCCAGCGCGTTCACGCGATCGGCGCGCGTGATGGCACGCGCCGTACGCAGCGCCTCGAGCACGCCCATCTCCAGGTAGTCGTCCCAGCCGTAGCCGCCCTGCTCGGGCCCGACGTTGCGCCAGGAGACCATGAATACCGTGTGTCCTTGCTCCACGGCGTAGCGCACGAAGGAGTTCTCGGGCTGCAGGTCGAGGATGTAGTACTTGTTGATGCAGGGCGGGATCATGACCAGGGGGCGCTTTGCGACCTCGGCGCCCGCCGGCGCGTACTGGATCAGCTGCATGAGCTCGTTTTCGTGCACCACCGTGCCCGGCGTGACGGCGAGATCGCGGCCGATTTCGAACGCCGACTCGTCGGTCTGCGCGATGCGGCCGCGGCGCGCGTCGGCGATGAGCTGCGCAACGCCTCGCGTCAGGCTCTCGCCGCGCGTCTCCTGCGCGAGGCGCAGCACCTCGGGGTTGGTGGCGGCGAAGTTCGCCGGGCTCATCGCGTCCACCCACTGGCGCACGGTGAAGCGCAGCCGCTCCTTCGCCTGCCCTTCGAGCGCCGCCGCCTCGACCAGCTTTTCAAGGTACTCGGCGGCGAGGAGATAGGACTGCTGCAGGTAGCTGTAATAGGGGTCGTCGCGCCACTCGCGCGCCGCGAAGCGCCGGTCGCCGGGCGCGGCGCGCACGCCGGTATCGGGCATGCCGGCGGCAAGCGCCTGCCAGAGCGCCTTTTGCTTCTCGAGGTACTCCGCCTGCAGCGCGCCGACATGCTCGCGGTTGACGCCCATGTGCGCGAGGTAATCGGCCGGCGCGCCGGAGCCGGCCGCGCCGGCGGCAAGGCGCAGCCAGTTCTTCGCCATGTCATTGCCGGACTGCGCAATGGACGCGAGCAAGGCCGCGGAGGATTGTGGCTGGGGCGAGCTCAAGCGGGGGTATTTTGCACCGCACAAACAGGCCGGTCAAACCCCCGGACGCCCCTATTGCCCGTGCCGTACGAGCGCGCCGACGAGCGCGATCACGCAGACGCCCGCGGCGATCAGCAGCGTCTGCTGCGCCGTAGCACGCAGCTCGGGCCGCCGGTGCAGCCCGGGGATCAGGTCGGCGACCGCGACATAGATCATGCTCGCGGCGACGATGCCGAGCAGCGTCGGCTCCCAGCCCTCGTAGCCTTCGAGCGCGAAGTAGCCGAGCACCCCGCCCACGACGCTGCCGAGCGAGGACAGGACGTTCAGGACGAAGGCCCGCATGCGCGAGTAGCCCGAGTGCAGGAGCACGAGGAAGTCGCCCACTTCCTGCGGAATCTCGTGCGCGACGATGGCGATCGCGGTCACCAGGCCGAGCTGCGGGCTCTGCAGGAAGGCGGCGGCGATCAGCACGCCGTCGACGAAATTGTGCACCGTGTCGCCCACCACGATCAGCATCCCGGCACGCTCGTGCTCGCGGTGATGCAGCGCCTCGGTGCCTTCGCCGTGATCATGCGAGTGCCGCCACAGCAGCAGCTTCTCCAGCAGGAAGAAGCCGAGGATGCCGCCGAGGATCGCGGCTGCCACCTGGCGGGGCTCGCCGCTCTCGAAGGCGTTGGGCACGACCTCGAGGAACGCGGCACCGAGCAGCGTGCCGATGGCGAAGGACACGAGCATCGGCACCCAGGCGGCACGCAGCACGAGCGCGAAGGCGGCGGCACACACCGACAGCACGCCGCCGGCGAGGCATGCCAGCGCGATCCAGGTGAGGGTCATGGGGAGCGCGATTCTAACCAGACGAACGCGGCAATGCGCTCGCGGCTGCGGTCCCGGCGCCACGACGGGAAACGCGCGGGCTCGGAATAAGTGCAAAAGCCGCCGCCGTGCACGCGTGTCACGCCGCGTGCGGCGAGGCGCTGGCGCGCCACCGCGTACAGATCGAGCAGCCAGTGACCGGGACGGTGCGGCGCAAAGGCCGCCGCCGCGCGAACATCGTGCGCGAGGAACGTGGCACGCACTTCCTCGCCCACTTCGTAGGCGCGCGGACCGATCGCCGGCCCGAGCCAGGCGATGAGCGAATCCGGCGGCACCCGCATCGCCTCCACGGTCGCCTCGATGACGCCGGCGGCGAGGCCGCGCCAGCCGGCGTGCGCCGCGCCGACCACTTCGCCCGCGTCGTCGGCGAAGAGCACCGGCAGGCAGTCCGCGGCTTTCACCGCGCAGACCACGTCAGGGTGTCTCGAAACCGAGGCATCAGCTTCCGGCTCGCCCGCAGCCAGCCCGGCATCGACGACGCGCGTGCCATGCACCTGCCGGAGCCATGCCGGCGCCGCCGGCAACGGCGGGTTGCCCTCGCCGCGGGTGGTCACCAGGGCGCGCACGCGCGCCGGCGCCGGCCAGTCAGGTCGAATCACGGCGCAGGCTCGCCAGCAGGCGCTTGAAATCGGCGGGCGGCTCGGCGCGCCAGCTCACCGGCTTGCCGCTGCGCGGGTGCAACAGGGAAAGCTCGATGGCGTGCAGCGCCTGGCGGCCGAAGGCGATGCCGTGGCGCGTGCCGCGGCGGTAGGTCGCCTCGCCGACGATCGGGTGGCGGATGTGCTGGAAATGCACGCGAATCTGGTGCGTGCGCCCGGTCTCCAGGCGGCACTCGACGAGCGCCGCGTGCCCGTAGCGCTCGAGCACGCGGTAGCGCGTCACCGCGTCCTTGCCGCGCCGCGTGACCGCCATGCGCGTGCGCGCCCGCGTGTCGCGCCCCACCGGCGCGTCGATGACGCCGCTCGCCGGCGGATCGCCCTGCACCACGGCCCAGTACACGCGGCGCATGGTGCGCTCGCCCAGCTGGCGCACGAGGCTGGTCTGCGATTCGAGCGTCTTTGCCACCACGATCAGGCCGGTGGTGTCCTTGTCGAGTCGGTGGACGATGCCCGCGCGCGGCACGCCGGCGAGCTGCGGCGCGTGCGCCAGCAGCGCGTTCATCAGCGTGCGGTCCGGCTGCCCGGCGCCCGGGTGCACCACCAGCCCGGCCGGCTTGTTGATGACAACCAGGTCCGCGTCCTCGTAGGCCACCATGAGCGGCATGCGCTGCGCGCGCGGCGCCGCCTGCGGCGCGGCGGGCGGCGCCAGCGCCACGCGCTCGCCGCCGCGCACCAGGGTGCGGGACGCGGCGGGCGCGCCATCGACGGTGATATGGCCCGCGGCCAGCCAGGCCTGCAGGCGGCTGCGCGAGTACTGCGGGAACATGCGCGCCAGGGCTTGGTCCAACCGCAGCCCGGCCAGCGCGCGCGGCGCCTCGGCGCTCATCGGCGCGACGAAGCTCGCGTCCCAGTCGGAGTTGTCGCTTTCGTCCTTGCCGCCGTCCGTATAATCGCGACCCATGCGAACAAGTGTACTTGCTCTGCTTGCCGCCGCCGTGCTGGCGCTGGCGGGCTGCAGCGGCACGCCCGAAGCGCCCGACGAGACCGCCGGCTGGACGGTCGAGCGCCTGTACGGCGAAGCGCGCGACGCCATGAAGGAGCGCGACTGGCAGAAGGCCATCAAGTACCTGGAAAAGCTCGAGGCGCGCTTTCCCTACGGGCGCTACGCGCAGCAGGCGCAGCTCGACGTCGCCTGGGCGCACTGGAAGTACGACGAGCGCGCCGCGGCCATCGCCGCCATCGACCGCTTCGTTAAGCTCTACCCGAACCACGAGGCGCTCGACTACGCGTACTACCTGAAGGGTCTGATCTATTTCTCGGAGAACGCGGGCCTGTTCGCCATCCTTTCCGACCCCGATCTCGCCGAGCGCGACCCGAAGGCGGGGCGCGACGCCTACGCCGCCTTCCGCGAGGTGGTGACGCGCTTTCCGGACTCGAAGTACGCCGCCGACGCGGCGGCGCGCATGCGCTACCTGGTGAATTCGCTCGCGCGGCACGAGGTGCACGTGGCGCGCTACTACATGAAGCGCGGCGCCTACGTCGCCGCCGCCAACCGCGCGCAGGCCGCGGTGTCGAACTACCCGCAGGCGCCGGCCCTCGAGGAGGCGATCTTCATCCTGATGCGCGCCTACGAGGCGCTGGGTCTCAAGGACCTGCGCGCTGACGCCGAGCGCGTCATGCGCCGCAATTTCCCCGACAGCGCCTACTTCAAGGGCCCGGTGAAGCGCGACGTGGCGTGGTGGCGGATCTGGGACCCGGACTGGTAAGCGGTCTCAGTTCTGCCCGGGCGTGCGGCCTTCGCGCGCCAGCTGCTCGTCGACTTGGCGTTCCGCATCCAGCCAGTCGGCGACTTCGTCGCCGCCGGCGAAATCGCGCTGCCGGGCCCGGTAATAGGCGGCTTCCGCCACCATGCGCCAGCGTTCTTCGCGCGACACCGGCGAACCGGCCCCCGCTGGCAGCGCCTTTGCCGCGGGCGCCTTCTTCGCGATCACTGGCTTCGCGGGCTTTCTGGTCGAAGAGGTCTTTCCTGCCGTCTTGCGTGTCGTCATGGTTTCCTTCCCGAGCCGATCCGCAGACCGGCACCGCCCTTAAAGTTTGATGTTCTCGTCCGCGACGTAGTCGCGGATGATGCTTTCCACATCCCGGTCGGGCGCGAAGCCCATCGCCAGCGCCCGCGGCGTGCGGAAGTTCGCCGGCCAGGTCTTGACGATCGCCTGGATGCGCGCATCGGGCTTGTAGACCACGCGCTCGGCGACCTTGGCGCCGGCCACCTTGTTCAGCGCCTCGATCATCTGCGCGACGCTCGCCGTGATGCCAGGAAGGTTCAGCCAGCGCTGCGTGCCCCAGGCCGAGGCCGGCAGCTCCCAGGCATGCAGGAACGCCTCGACGACGCGCCCCGGCGACAGCATCCACACGCCGGTATCCGGCGCGACGGGACATTCGGCAACCACGCCGTTCAGCGGCTCGCGCAGGATGCCACTCGCGAACGAGGACGCGGCCGCATTCGGCTTGCCCGCGCGCACGACGATGGTCGGCAGCCGCAGCGACCGGCCGTCGAGAAAACCTTTCCGCGAATAGTCGCTCACCAGGTATTCGCCGATCACTTTCTGCGCGCCGTAGGAGGTCTGCGGATTGGCGATGGTCGAGTCGTCGAGCACCGCCGGCAGCTCGCCGCCGAAAGCCGCCACCGAGCTGGTATAGACCAGGCGCGGCGGCTTGGCGCACTTGCGCATCTGCGCCAGCAGCAGCTCCGTGCCGAGCAGGTTGACGCGCATGCCGAGATCGAAATCGGCTTCCGCGGCGCCGCTCACCACCGCGGCAAGGTGGAACACGGCGTCGGTGTCGGCCGGGCAGACGGCGGCGATTACCTTCGGATCCGAGATGTCGCCGGTGACGCACTTCAGCCGCGGCTCGGTCGCCGCCGCCGGCGGGAAGGCGCCGTCGAGCAGGGTGATCGAGGTGATCGCATTGCCGCCGAGTTTGCCGCGCGCCAGCAGCTCCTTGGCGAGCCTGAAGCCGAGGAAGCCGCCACCGCCGGTGATGAGGATCTTCATGCGTCGATTCTAGCGAAGAACGCCCGCACGTCGGCCAATTCGCGCGTCGGCTTCATCGGCGGCAGGCTGGCGCGCACCAGGCGGCCGTAGGGCCGCGAGTACAGGCGCGGGTCGCACAGCATGAGCACGCCGCGGTCGGTGTCGTCGCGGATCAGGCGACCGGCGCCCTGCTTGAGCTGCAGGATGGCCTGCGGCAGCTGGAACTCGGTGAACGGGTTGCCGCCGGCGGCGCGCAGCGCGTCGATCCGCGCGGCGAGCACCGGGTCGTCGGGCGGCGCGAACGGCAGCTTGTCGATCACCACCACCGAAAGCGCTTCACCGCGCACGTCGACGCCTTCGCGGAACGACGCACTGCCCAGCAGCACGGCATTGCCAAGGCTGCGGAAGCGCGCCAGCAGCTCGCTCCTCGAGCCGGTGCCCTGCACGAGCAGCGGGTACTTCAGCTTCTCGCGCAGCAGCTCGTGCGCGCGGCGCAGCGCGCGCAGCGTCGTGAACAGCAGGAACGCGCGCCCGCGGCTCGCCTCGATCACCGGCAGCGCGGCATTCACCACGGCCTCGGTGAACCCGGGATCGTTCGGGTCCTCGGGCATCGAGCGCGGCACGTAAAGCAGCGCCTGGCTGGCGAAATCGTACGGGCTCGGCCAGCTGCGCGCCGCGGCCTGCTCCAGGCCCATCTCGCGCTGGTAGTGGGAGAAGTTGCCGCCCACGGCGAGCGTCGCCGAAGTGAAGATCCAGGCGCGCGGCGCTTCTTCCAGCTGACGGCGAAACAGCTCGGCGCAGGACAGCGGCGTCAGGTGCAGCTGCACCGCGTGGCCGAACACCTCGAGCCATCGCACCCAGCGCTCGTCCTGCTCGCCGGCGAGCCGTGCCAGCAGGTCGCGCGCCTCGGCGGCGCGCTGCGCGCAGGACTTCAGGCCTTCGCTCCTCTCGGCCTGCGCCGCGAGCGGCGCGGCAAACGCGGCGAGCGCCTCGCCGAGCTCGGCGAGGGCGGCGCCGAACGCCGGCCGCGCGGCCGCCTGCGACCACGCCATGCGCGCCGGCTCGGCGGCGAACGCGAGGCGCAGATCGCGCGCCGCCTTGTCCAGCCGGGCGGCGAGGCGCTCGAGCTCGGGCGCGGCGCCGCCTGCGGCGGCGAGCTCGAGGCTCGCGTCGCGCGCCAGCTCGGCGAGCCGGCTGCTCGAGAGGATCTCGCCGAAAAACAGACGCGCGGTGTCCGGCAGCTGGTGCGCCTCGTCGAGAATGATGGTGTTGCAGGCCGGCAGCAGCTCGGCGACGCCCTCGTCGCGCAATACCACGTCGGCGAAGAACAGGTGGTGGTTGACGACGACCACGTCAGCGGCGAGCGCCGCGCGGCGCGCCTTCATCACGAAGCAGTCCTGGAAGCGCGGGCATTCCTGCCCCAGGCAGTTCTCGCGCGTCGAGGTGGCATACTGCCAGACCGGCGCGTCCTCGGGCACGTCGGGCAGCTCGGCGCGATCGCCGCTCGCGCTCGCCGCGGCGAAGCGCTCGATGCGCCGCAGCTGCGCCGCTTCCTCGCGGCTGCCCAGGCGCGACTCGAGCGCCGCGCGCTCCAGGCGGTGCAGGCAGACGTAGTTGGCGCGCCCTTTGAGCAGCGCGGTGACTGCGCCGGACGCGAGCGCCTTGCGCACCGCGGGCAGGTCGCGGTCGTGCAGCTGGTCCTGCAGTGTCTTCGTGCCGGTGGACACGATCACCTTGCCGCCGGCGATGAGCGCCGGCACCAGGTAGGCGACGGTCTTGCCGGTGCCGGTGCCGGCCTCGGCAACGAGCGGCGCGTCGCGCTCGATCGCCTCGAGGATGGCGCGCGCCAGCTCCAGCTGCTGCGCCCGCTCGCGGTAGCCCGGGATCTGCGCCGCAAGCGGCCCGCCCGCGGCAAAGGCGCGCTCCAGAGCGCGTGCGGCCGGCGTGCTCAGGGACGCACCTCGTCGACTTTGACCCAGATGCGCCGGCCGCCGCTGGCGGCGCTACGCTCGCGGGACAGGAGGCCGCGTTCCTCGCGCGCGGAACGCTCGTCGATGCCGGCGAGCTCCACCCACTCGCCAAGCCGCGCGTGCAGCGTGCTCGAGGCGCGCTGCACCTGCACGCTGCCCCGCGCGACCGTGCCCACGGTTTCGCGCTGCGGCGCGATCTCGAGCAGCACGCTGTCGCCCGCGAGATGCGGGATGACCTCGAAGCCGGTGGCGATGTCCTGGACGAGGACGCCGTCGCGCAGCTGCAGCGGCTGGCGGGTGCCGGTGGCGATGCGGGCGCGCCCGCCTTCCAGCACCTGCACGCGCTGGTCCACGCGCTCGCTGCCCGCGGTGTGCGACTCGCCGGCGCGGGCCTCGATGCGGCTGCCGCGGCTCGAGACGCGCGCATCGACGCCGAGCGCCGATTCGCTGGCCGTGCCGGCACTGTCGAAGCGCACCGAAATGACCAGCCGGCGCGCGGGCGCGTCGAGCGTTTCCAAGGCGAGGCGCAGCTCGGCGAGATTGCGCGCGCTGGTGCGCACGATGAGCTGGCTGCGCTGCCCGGTGAGCACACCCCCGGGTTCGAGCAGCGGCCGCAGCGCCGGCAGCACCTGCTCGGCGGTGGCGTGGCGCAGGTCGATGACCTCCAGGCTGCCCTGCGCCAGGGCTGCGCCCCAGCCGAACAGCAGCAAGAGGTAAGTGGTTGCTTTCATCGGCCGATTGGTCTAGATTACTTGAGGTATGCTTCGTAAATATATGTATTTACTGGCTTTAGCGGTTCCGATGGGGTGCTCGACGCTTCCCCCGGCGCCGCCGCCAATCGATACCGGACCGATGAGCGAGGAGCGCGCCGAAGCCCTGCTCCTGACCCTGCTGTCGCTCGGCGTCGACTATCGCTACGGCGGCGGGTCCCCGCAGACGGGCTTCGATTGCAGCGGCCTGGTGGCGCATGTGTTCCGCGAGGCTTACGGCATCGAGCTGCCGCACAACGCCCGCGCCCAGAGCGAGTTCGGAGTGCGCGTCAGTCTATCGGAACTGCGCGCGGGCGATCTCGTGTTCTACAACACGCAGCGCAGCCCTTTTTCGCACGTCGGCATCTATCTTGGCGACGGGCGCTTCGTGCACGCGCCCAAGACCGGCGCCCAGGTGCGCGTCGAGTCGATCAGCGCCCGCTACTGGATGCGGCGCTTCGACGGCGCACGGCGCATCCGGGCGACGCAGCTGTAGTTTTCAATAATAGTTCTCATTACTGTTGACTCTCTGGATGAGAGTCACTATCATTTGAGCGCAATGACCATGAGAGGCTCAAATGTCTGTTCTTAAAACGTTAATTCTTCTTCCCGCCCTGGCGCTCTCCGTCCCGACCCTGGCCCAGGACAAGGTGCTGAACCTTTACTCATCCCGGCACTATCAGACGGACGAGGCGCTGTACGAAGGCTTTACAAAGCAGACCGGCATCCGCATCAACCGCATCGAAGCCGGCGAGGACGCGCTCATCGAGCGCATCCGCAACGAGGGCGCGCGCAGCCCCGCTGACCTGCTCATCACCGTGGACGCCGGTCGCCTGTGGCGCGCCGAGCAGCTCGGCCTGTTCCAGCCGGTGCGCTCGGCGCTGCTCGAGAGCCGCATCCCGGCGAGCTTCCGCGAGCCCGCGGGCCACTGGTACGGCTTCTCCATGCGCGCGCGCGTCATCGCCTACAACAAGGCGCGCGTGCAGCCCGCGGAAGTCGCGACTTACGCCGCGCTTGCCGACCCCAAGTGGCAGGGCCGCCTGTGCGTGCGCTCCTCCAGCAACATCTACAACCTGTCGCTGATGGGCGCGCTCATCGAGAACATGGGTGCGGCGCAGGCGGAAGGCTGGGCGCGCGCCGTGCGCGCCAACATGGCGCGCGACCCCAAGGGCGGCGACACCGACCAGCTGAAGGGCGTGGCCGCGGGCGAGTGCGACGTGGCGATCGCGAATCACTACTACTACGCGCGCCTCGCGCGCTCGGCGAAGGCCGACGAGCGCGCGATCGCGGACCAGGTGGGCATCGTGTTCCCCGACCAGGCGGGCCGCGGCACGCACGTCAATATTTCCGGCGCCGGCGTGCTCAAGCACGCGCCGCACCGCGACGCCGCGGTGCGCTTCCTCGAGTACCTCGCGAGCGACGAGGCGCAGCGCTACTTCGCCGACGGCAACAACGAATGGCCGGTGGTGCCGGGCGTGCGCGTGACGAATCCGGTGCTCACGGCCCTCGGCGCCTTCAAGTACGACCCGCTCAATGTCGCCGTGCTGGGGCGCAACCAGCCCGAGGCGCAAAAGCTCTACGACCGCGTCGCCTGGAAATAGCGCCGCGTCAGCGCAACGAGCGGCACCAGGCCGACGAGGACGATCACCAGGGAGGGCACGGCGGCCTCCGCCAGGCGCTCATCCTTCGCCAGGTGGTAGGCCTCCACGGCGAGCGTGTCGAAGTTGAACGGCCGCAGCGCGAAAGTCGCGGGCAGCTCCTTCATCACGTCCACGAACACGAGCAGCGCCGCGACGGCGAGGCTGCGCGCGATGAGCGGGGCGTGCACCCGCGCCAGCGCCGCCGCGGGCGAGGCGCCAAGGCTGCGCGCGGCGTCCTCCATGCTCGGCGTGATGCGCGCGAGGCCGGCTTCCGTCGTCTGCAGCGCCACGGCGAGAAAGCGCACCAGGCAGGCATACACCAGCGCCGCGATGGTGCCCGTGAGGAGCAGCCCGCTCGGCGCGCCCGTCAGGTCCTCGACCAGTCCCGCGAGCCAATTGTCCAGGCGCGCGAGCGGCACCAGCACGCCGATCGCGATCACCGCACCCGGCATGGCGTAGCCGAGCGCGGCGACGCGGTTGGCCGCCTGTGCCGCGCGGCTGCGCGAGAGCCGCGCCGCGTAGGCCATCACCAGAGCGAGCAATACGGCGGCGAGCGCGGTCACGCCCGAGATCGTGAAGCTGTTGCCGACCAGACCGAGCAGGCGCACGCCCCAGCGTGCCTGCGGATCGGCTGCCGCGAGCTCGAGCAGGATCGCGGCGGGAATCACGAAGCCAAGCAGCACCGGCAGCGCACAGGCCAGGCAGGCGAGCGCCGCCGGCCAGCCGCGCAATTGCTGCGGCGGCACCGGCTTGGCCGCCGCCGTGGCGTGGAACGCGGCGCGGCCGCGCGAGGCGCGCTCCAGCGCCAGGACGAGCACGACGAAGCCGAGCAGGCAGCTCGAGAGCTGTGCCGCGGCGACGCGATCGCCCATCGCCAGCCAGGCTTTGAAGATGCCGGTGGTGAACACTTCCAGCGCGAAATAGGACACGGTGCCGAAATCGGCCAGCGTCTCCATCAGCGCGAGCGTGGTGCCGGCGGCGATCGCCGGCCGCGCCAGCGGCAGCGCCACGCGCCAGAAGGTGCCCCACGCGGAATGGCCGGCGAGGCGCCCGGCTTCGAGGCTGCTCCGTGGCAAGTCGCGGAACGCGGTGCGCGCGATAAGGTACACGTACGGATAGAGCGCCAGCGCCAGCACGACCGCGGCGCCGCCGAGCGAACGGATTTCCGGGAACCCGTAGTCGTGCGCCTGCCAGCCGGTCGCCGCGCGCAAGGCGCTTTGCACCGGGCCGGTGAACTGCAGCCAGTCGGTGTAGGCGTAGGCCATGACGTACGCGGGCATCGCCAGCGGCAGCGCGAGCGCCCACTCGAGCAGACGCGCGCCGGGAAAGCGGTAGCTGGCGATCAGCCAAGCCGCAAGCACGCCGATCGACATCACGCCGCAAGCCACCAGCGCGACGAGGATCGCGGTGTTTGCCACGTAGGCGGGCAGCAGCGTGGCAGCAATGTGACGCCAGGCGTCGCCTGCGGGCTGGGCGAGACTGGCGGCTACCCACAGGATGGGCAGCGCGAGAAACCCGGCGATGCCGATCGAAAGCGCTCCCGCGCCCCGCCTAAATGATTGAAAGAAAAGCACTCGGCATTCTAACAAGAACGATTATTGTTACCTGCGGGCTTATAATTTAGGGGGCATGAACCTGCTCGAGATCCAGGGGCTGCACCACGCCTACAACGGCGCCGAAGTCGTGCGCGGGCTTGATTTCGCCCTGCCGCGCGGCGCCATCGGCTGCCTGCTCGGACCGAGCGGCTGCGGCAAGACCACGGTCCTGCGCTGCATCGCTGGCTTCGAGCCGCTGCGCGCCGGCCGCATCCTGCTTAACGGCGCGCTGGTATCCGGCCCCGGCGCCATGCTGCCGCCCGAGCGCCGCCATATCGGCATGGTGTTCCAGGACTACGCGCTGTTTCCGCACCTCACGGTCGCGGAGAACATCGCCTTCGGCTTGCGCGACCCCGCGCGCGAGGCGCGCGCGGCGCGCGTGCGCGAGCTCGCGGCGCTCACCGGCCTCGCCGGCGCGCTGCGCCACTATCCGCACGAGCTCTCCGGCGGCCAGCAGCAGCGCGTGGCGCTGGCGCGCGCGCTCGGACCGCGGCCGGCGCTGCTCTTGCTCGACGAGCCGTTCTCCAACCTGGACGTGGACCTGCGCGAGCGCCTGTCGCTCGAAGTGCGCGACATCATCAAGGCGAGCGGCGCCACCGCCATCCTCGTCACGCACGACCAGCAAGAGGCCTTCGCCATGGCCGACGAGATCGGCGTCATGCGCGAGGGCCGCATCGAGCAATGCGACACGGCCTACAACCTGTATCACCGCCCGGCAAACCGCTTCGTCGCCGACTTCGTCGGCCAGGGCGTGTTCCTGCCGGCGAAGGTGCTCAACGCGCGCACCGTAGAGATGGAACTCGGCACGCTGCAAGGCGAAATCCCGGGCGCGTGCCGGATCGGCTGCGATGCCTGCGGCAAGGGCTGCTTCACCGATATCCTGCTGCGGCCCGATGACGTGGTGCACGACGACGACGCCCCGATCAAGGCCGAGGTCGCCCACAAGGCATTCCGCGGCGCGGAGATCCTCTACACGCTGAAGCTGGCGAGCGGACGGCGCGTGCTCGCGCTCGTGCCGAGCCACCACAACCACGCGCTCGGCGAGAGGATCGGCATCCGCCTCGACGTCGACCACGTCGTGGTGTTTCAGCCCGAGCGCTGATCCCTCAGGCCGTAGATCGCGCGCAGCTCGAGCTCGAATTGCCGACCGCGCAGCTCCCGCGGGATGGCCACCAGGGACTTGGCGCTCTCGAACATCTGCAGCGCCTGGCGGTCGAGCACCGCGTGGCCCGAGCCGTGCTGCACGCGCAGCAAGGCGATGCGGCCGCTGGCGTCGATCGCCATCCGCACCACCACCTCCCCCTGCCAGTTGTTGTCGATGGCGACGCGCGGGTAGCGCTTGAAGCGCGCGGCGGCGCCCGTCACGTCCTGGTGGTAGCGCTGCAACGCAGCGGCATCCGGGGCGGGCACCTCGGGCGCAAGGTTCATGGGCGCAACGCGCACCAGCGGCGGCGAGGCCGACTGCACCGGGGCGGGCGTCTCGGGCGGAGTGGGCTCGGGTGACGGCGCGGGCTCGGGCGACAGCACGGGCTCGGGTGACGGCGCGGGCTCGGGCGACAGCACGGGCTCGGGTGACGGTGCGGGGTTCTCGACAGGCTCCGCGCGCCGCGGTGCAGGCTGCGCACGCGGCTCCGGCGGCCTGCGCATTTCCGGGGCCGGCTCGGGCGCCCGCGGTGCGCGCGGCGGCGCCAGCCGCTCCACCCGCGCGATCAGCGGCTCAGGCTCGGGCGGCACGGGTGCGGCGAACTCGCGCAGCGACGGCAGCGCGGCGAGCAGCAGCGCGTGCAGCAGGATCGACGTAAGGACGGCGCAACCGAAAACACGGCTCGCCCCCTCACGCATGGCGATTACTCGCGGCGCATCGCCCGCCATACTTTCTCGGGCGTGAGCGGCATTTCCAGGTGCAGGACGCCGAACTCCGACAGGGCGTCGAGCACGGCGTGCACGACCGCCGGCACCGCGCCGATGGTGCCGATTTCGCCGCAGCCCTTCACCCCGAGAAGGTTGGTCTTGCAGGGTACGCTCTCGTCGAAGGCGTTCGTCATGGGCGGAAACTGGTCGGCGCGCGGCACGCAGTAATCCATGAGCGAGCCCGTGAGCATCTGACCCGATTCCGGGTCGTACACGGCCCGCTCCCATAGCGCCTGGCCGACACCCTGCGCCATGCCGCCCTGGATCTGCCCCTCGACGATGGCGTGGTTGATGATGCGGCCGATGTCGTCGAGGCTCGCCAGGCGCGCGAGCGCCACCTCGCCCGTCTCGGTGTCGATCTCGACCTCGCAGGCCTGCGCGCCGTTCGGCCACGACGGCGTCGAGGGCGTCTGCGTCGCCGACACACGTATGCGCTTGTCCGCCTGGCGCGAGGCGAGCTCGGCGAGCGACGCTGAGCGGTCGGTGCCGCCGATGAATAAGCGCCCGTCGCGGAATTCGATGTCCGCCGGCGCCGCCTCGAGCGCGTCTGCCGCGAGCTCCTTGGCGCGCACGATGAGCGTGCGCCCCGCCGCCACCACCGCCGAGCCACCGACGAACGCCGAGCGCGAGCCGACGCTGCCGACGCCGTTGGCGCGGTCGGTGTCGCCCTGCACGATCGTCACGACCTTGGCGGGAATCTGCAGTACTTCGGCAATGAGCTGCACGTAGGTGGTCTCGAGCCCCTGCCCCATTGCCTGCGTCCCGGAGAACACGGTGATGTTGCCGTCCGCATCCACCTCGATGTCCACGGTCTCCGTGGGCAGCGCGCCGGTCCACTCCAGGTAAGTGGACAGTCCACGGCCGCGCACCCTGCCGCGCTGCTGCGATTGCGCGGCGCGCGCGGCGTAGCCATTCCAGTCCGCGACCTTGAGCAGCCCCTCGAGCATGCGCGGAAAGTCGCCCGTGTCGTAGGTTTCGCCGGCGTGCGTGGTGAACGGGAAGTCCGCCGGCTGCAGGAGGTTTCGCCTGCGGATTTCGACCGGGTCGATGCCCATCTCGCGCCCCGCCTTCTCCACCAGGCGCTCGATCAGGAAGTTGCCCTCGGGGCGGCCGGCGCCGCGGTAGGCCCCGGTGGCCATGGTGTTGGTGAGCACGCCCTGGTAGTGGTAATCGACTGCGGGCACGCGATACACCGAGGTCTGCACCTTGGCCACCATCGCCAGCGGGATCATCGCCGACGAGCCCACCGGCACCGCGCCCATGTTGCCCAGCATATGCAGCCGTAGGGCAAGAATGCGCCCGTCCTTGTCGAGCGCCAGCGCCGCCTTGAAGTGCATGTCGCGGCCCATGTGCGCGGCGAGGAACTCCTCGCTGCGCTCGCCGCGCCAGCGTACCGGCCGGCCGAGCTTCTTTGCCGTGTAGGCGACCAGCACTTCTTCGGGCGTCAATCCGGTCTTCATGCCGAAACCGCCGCCGATGTCGCCGTTGACGATGCGGAAATCCGCGGACTTGCCGCCCAGCGCCGCCGCCAGCAGATCGCGCGCGCTGGTCGGCGTCTGGCACTGCGTGTACACGGTGGTGCGGCCCCTGTCGTGCACGCCGATCGAGCAGCGCGGCTCCATCGCCACGGCGATCACGCGCTGGTTATGCAGCTCGATTTCGGTGACATGCGCGGCGCGTGCAAAGGCGGCGGTTGCCTCGTCCGCCTTGCCGTAACGCGTCTCGGCGGCGACATTTCCCGGCGCCTCGGGCCACAGCTGCGGCGCGCCCGGCTTCACCGCCTCGCGCGGATCGACTACGCAGGGCAGGTCCTCGTACTCGATCTCGGCGAGCTCGGCGGCATCCTGCGCCTGCACGCGCGTCTGCGCGACGACGGCGATCACCGGATGACCGACGTAGAGCGCGCGCTCGCCGGCGAGCGGCGTGCGCAAGGGCACGGACATCGGCGTGCCGTCGGCGCGCTTGAACAGCGGCGGCACCGGGATGTGCTTCACGCCGTCGGCGGCGAGCTCCGCCAGCGTCCAAGCCGCGAGCACGCCGCGCGCGGCGCGCACCGCGGCGAGGTCGACCGATTTGATCTTCGCGTGCGCGTAGGGCGAGCGCACGACGACCAGCGCCGCCTCGTTCGCGAAGCGCCTGTCGTCGCTGAACAGCCCCTTGCCGAGCAGCAACCGGTCATCCTCGAGGCGCTTCTGCGTGCGCGAAGCGCCGAAATGCGCGGCTTCGACGTCGAACTGGACTGCCGGCGCGTTCATCGGTGCTCGCTTCGCGGAAGATCAGTGAAATTCATGTGCCGAGAAATTGCTCCACGAAAATTGTTGCAGGAATGCTTGCCGATACTAAGGCAAACGAGCGCGCCGTTTCGCTGCGTGAGCAGCGCCCCAAGCAAATTAAATTGCAACCTTTCTGACTTCGCAAATTAATTTGCATACTTGGCCGGGGTTGGGTACTCTTGTCCGGCATTAGGGGGAGTGATGCCAAACGCCACGAAGCGGATGCCGCCCGAGTCGCTCGAGCGGCTGCGCAGCCTGGTCGCCGCCATTCAGTCGCGCAAGGCCGACGTCCGGCTCGGCGCCCGCGCGGCCCGGGCGCTCGCCAGCATCGTCGATGCGCCCGGCCAGACCGCGATCTGCTCGATCTCGGAAGTGGCCGAGGCGGCCGGGGTCAACGCCTCGACCCTCACGCGCCTGTCGAAGAAGCTCGGCTACAGCGGCTTTAACGAGTTCCAGGACGTATTTCGCCAGCACGTCGCCGACCAGCAGCACTTCTACAGCGAGCAGGCGCGTCGCCTGCTGCGCGGCGGCGGCAAGGCGGCGCCTGCACGCTCGATCGCGGAACGCATTGCGGAGGACGAAACGGCGAACATCGCCGGCGCACTGCAGGAACTGGATGCCGAGGCGCTGGGCGCCGCGGCGCAGTTGCTGATCGCGGCGCGCCGGGTGCGCGCCTACGGCGCGCGCCAGATGCACGCGGTCGCCTACTTCCTGTCCTACGGTCTGGGCATGCTGCGCAGCGATGTCGGTTTGCTGGGCAGCTCCGAGCACGGCATGGCCCACGGCCTGGCGCAGCTCGAACAGGGCGACGCGCTGATCGTCGTCGGCTGTTCGCCGTACACGCGCGGCACGGTCGACACCGCGCGCACGGCGGCCGGCGAGGGCATGGACGTCATCGCGCTTACGGATTCGCACGCTTCGCCACTCGCGGCGGTCGCCCGGTACACCTTTGTCTGCGATACCGGCGGCAGCTATTTCAGCAACAGCTCCGCCGCGCTGATCGTGCTGGCGGAGATCCTGCTCACCACCCTGGCCGAGCGGCTCGGCGCGCGCACCGTGCAGCAGCTCAGGCGCCGCGAGGCGCTGATCAGCCAGCTTGGGATCGAATTCTAGTTTAGTGAAGTGCTCAACCACGAAGAGAGAGGAGTGATACCTATGAGTAAATTGACCAAGTTGCTAAGCGCCTGCGGCGCACTGGCCTTCGCCGGCGCGCTCGCTGCGCCCGGCGCGGCGATGGCGCAGCAGAAGTTCATCACGATCGGCACGGGCGGCGTCACCGGCGTGTACTACGCGGCGGGCGGCGCGATCTGCCGCCTGGTGAACAAGGACCGCAAGAGCCACGGCATCCGCTGCTCCGTCGAGAGCACGGGCGGCTCGGTGTACAACATCAACACCATCCGCGCCGGCGAGCTCGATATGGGCGTCGCGCAGTCCGACTGGCAGTACCACGCGGTCAAAGGCGACGCCGTCTTCAAGGACCAGGGGCCGTTCAAGGATCTGCGGGCGGTCTTCTCGATCCATCCGGAGCCGTTTACCGTGCTGGCGCGCAAGGAGGCCGGCATCAGGACTTTCGCCGACTTCAAGGGCAAGCGCTTCAACATCGGCAACCCGGGCTCTGGCACGCGCGCTTCGATGGAAGAGCTGCTCGGCGCCATGGGCTGGACGACCCGCGACTTCTCGCTCGCCTCGGAGTTGAAGGCCGACGAGCACGGCGCCGCGTTGTGCGACAACAAGATCGACGGCTTCTTCTACGGCGTCGGCCACCCTTCGGCCAACATCCAGGATCCGACCACCACCTGCGGCGCGAAGCTCATTTCGCTCACCGGGCCGGCGGTCGACAAGCTTCTGAATGGCAGCCCCTATTATGCGAAGGCGACGATTCCCGGCGGCCTGTATGCCAACAACCCCGACCCGACGCAGACTTACGGCGTGCTGGCGACGTTCGTGTCCTCGAGCAAGGTGCCAGCGGCAAGCGTGTACCAGGTCGTGAAAGCGGTCTTCGAGAACTTCGACGACTTCAAGAAGCTGCACCCGGCTTTCGCGCACCTCGATCCGAAGCACATGATCAAGGACGGCCTCTCGGCGCCGCTGCATGACGGCGCCGTGAAGTACTACAAAGAAAAAGGCTGGATGTAGGGTTGGGCCGCAATAGCGGGCCGGGCGCCCTGCGCCCGGCCCGTCTTTCCCGATATTTGCGCATCGCGCCCGGCCTGCTGGCCGCGGCTCATTGACCGACTAGCGCAGGAGGAGGCGACATGGCAGAGAAAGCGGCAAAGCCGTCGGATCTGGACAAGACCAAGCTGCAGGAGCTGGTGGCCGAGTCCGATACCGGAGGGCGTGCGCCCAAGGGCGGCGTCGCCATGGCGCTGATGCTCACCGCGCTGGCCTGGTCGCTGTTCCAGCTCTGGTACGCTTCGCCGCTGCCCTATGTCTTCGGCGTCCTCGTTTTCAACGCCACGGAGGCGCGCTCGATCCATCTCGCCTTCGCGATGTTCCTCACCTTCACCGCGTATCCGGCGTTCAAGCGCTCGCCTCGCGCCACCATTCCGGCCATCGACTGGGTATTTGCCGTCGTTGGCGCACTCAGCGCCGGTTACATCTTCCTGTTCTATGCGCAGCTCTCGACGCGACCCGGGCAGCCGACGACCATGGACCTCGTCGCGGCGGTGACCGGCATGGTCCTGCTGCTCGAAGCTGCGCGGCGCGCGCTGGGACCCGCGATGGTGATCGTTGCGGTCGTGTTCCTCGGCTACGTCTTCGGCGGGCCCTAC
>JAOTWE010000265.1 GCA_029863065.1 Betaproteobacteria bacterium | reverse complement strand
CTGTCTCATGCGCGCTTTTCCACCACGCGCAGGCCCGGGATGTTGATGCCGGCCTCGGCGAGCGCCTCACGCAGCGCGTCGTGGAACCTGTCCGCGAGCGGTGTCAGCGGCAGGCGCAAGCCAGCGTCGATGCGGCCCATCTGCGCCAGCGCCCACTTCACGGGAATCGGATTGGCCTCCACGAACAGGCGCTGGTGCAGCGGCAGCAGGCGCAGGTTGATGTCGCGCGCCTTCTTCACGTCACCGACCAGCGCGGCGGCGCACATCTCGTGCATCAGGCGCGGCGCGACGTTGGCGGTGACCGAGATCACGCCCTGCCCGCCGAGCAGGATCAGCGCCAGCGCGGTCGAGTCTTCGCCGCTGTACACGGCGAAGCCGCGCGGCGTGCGCTTGACGAGGTCGGTGCCGCGCTCGATGCTGGCGGTGGCGTCCTTGATGCCGATGATGCCGGGCACCTGGGCGAGCCGCAGCACCGTGTCGTTCTGCAGGTCAGCGACCGTGCGGCCCGGTACGTTGTACAGGATCATGGGCAGCTCGACCGACTCCGCGACCTTGCGGAAGTGGCGGTACAGGCCCTCCTGCGTCGGCTTGTTGTAGTACGGAACCACGGACAGGCAGGCAGTGGCGCCGGCCTTCTTCGCCGATGCGGTCAGCTCGATCGCTTCGGCGGTGGAATTGCCGCCAGTGCCGGCGACGATCGGGATCCTGCCCTTGGCGTGGTCGACGGCGACGCGGATCAGCTCCTTGTGCTCGTCGAAGTCGACGGTCGGCGACTCGCCGGTGGTGCCGACGACGACGATGCCGTCCGTGCCTTCGGCGACGTGCCAGTCGATCAGCTCGCGAAAGCGGGCGACGTCGAGGCGGCCGTCCTCGTGCATCGGGGTGACGATCGCGACCAGGCTGCCGGTCATCATGGGGAACCTCCTTGCGGGGCGCAGTGCCCGCGATTTTATCCGTTCCGTGCCCGCCGGGCGCACAGCCGCTGCTGCATTGCTGGCTTCGGCAGCAAGCTGCGGCCCTGCTCGAAGGCGATGATGTGCAGACTGCTGAAGGCCTCCCACAGTTCCCCGGGCCGCAGCAGGAAGGCCGGATTGGACGGCTTGCCGGAGCGTTCGTTGCCGAGCATGAAGGTTTCGTAGATCAGCACGCCGCCGGGCACGAGCGAGCGCCCGATGAGCGGCAACAGCGGCCGGTGCAGGTAATTGGTGACAACGATGCCGTGGAACAGTTCTCCCGGCAGCGGCCAGGGACCGCCATCCTCGAGGTCGGCCTGGACGAAGCGAATGGATTCAAGCGACTGCGGCTCGCGGTCGACGGCCGTGACTTGGTGGCCGAGGCCGGCAAGATACCGCGAGTGACGGCCGCTGCCGCAGGCGAGGTCGAGCACCCTGCCCCGCGTAATGAGCGGCGCCCAGCGCACGACCCATGCGGAGGGCGCGACAATGTCGTGCTCCTTCACCCCGCCGAGTCTAATTCATGCCCACCGAAACCATCCGCTTTCCCGGCCGCAGCGGCGGCGAGCTTGCCGCGCGCCTCGATACGCCCGCCGAGCCGCCGCGCGCCTACGCGCTGTTCGCCCACTGCTTCACCTGCTCCAAGGACAGCAAGGCGGCCGCCTACGTGGCGCAAGCGCTCGCCGGCCACGGCATCGCCACGCTGCGCTTCGATTTTTCCAGCCTCGAGTTCTCCTCGAACCTCGAAGACCTGCTCGCCGCTGCCGAGTGGCTGCGCGCCGAGCGTGCGGCGCCGCAGATCCTCGCCGGCCACAGCCTGGGCGGCGCCGCGGTGCTCGCCGTCGCGGCGCGCATACCGGAAACCCGGGCCATCGCCACGATCGGCGCGCCCTTCGATCCCGCGCACGTGTCGCACCTGGTCAAGGATCCGCGGGAGGCAGGCGAGGATATGCGGGTCAGCATCGCCGGCCGGCAGTTTCGTGTCGCGAAGAATTTCTTCGACGACCTCGCCGGCCGGAACGCGGCGGAGACGATCGCGTCGCTGCGCAAGCCGCTGCTCGTGTTTCACTCGCCACGCGATACGGTGGTCGACATCGACAACGCCTCAAAGATCTTTCTCGCCGCCAAGCATCCCAAGAGCTTCGTATCGCTCGATCGCGCCGACCACCTGCTGACGCAGAAGGAGGACGCGCGCTACGCCGCCACCGTGCTCGCGGCCTGGGCGTCGCGCTACCTCGAGGCGCAGGCCGCGCCCGCGGACGCCGTGACGGGGGTGCGCGTCGCTGAGGCTGGAGACGGTCGCTTCGCGCAGCTCGTCACCGCGGGGCGGCACCATCTGCGCGCCGATGAGCCGACGTCGGTGGGCGGCGACGACAGCGGGCCCGGTCCCTACGACCTCCTGCTCGCGGGATTGGGCGCCTGCACCTCGATGACGGTGCGCATGTACGCGACGCAGAAGAAATGGCCGCTGGAGTGCGTCACCGTGGACCTGAAGCACGACAAGGCGCACGCGTCCGATTGCGCCGAGTGCGAGACGCGCGAGGGAAAGATCGACAAGATCGAGCGCGTGCTCACGCTCGAGGGCGACCTCGACGAGGCGCAGCGCGCGCGGCTGTTGGAGATCGCCAACAAGTGCCCGGTGCACCGCACCCTGCACTCGGAAGTGTGGGTGCCGACGACGCTGGCCTAGTTGCGCCCCCTGCCCTTGCCGGTGGCCTTCGAAGCGCCCTTGCCGGGGTGTTTGTAGCCCGGCTCGTATTCGGCGGACTTCACGAAATACACTGGCCGGTTGCAGGCGTCGTACTTCTTGCAGTGCTTGGACCAGTTCTTCGCGTGCCCCGGCGGCACGTGGAGGTACACGGGCGCCGGCGCGCGCCCCTGCCGCACCACAATCACGGGTTGCGCATTGACGAGCGGCGGCGGCGGGCGATTGCCGATGTCTACCCGTCCGTAAACACCCGGTGAAACTTCGCCGGAAATCGTGACGCGCACGTCCTGGGCGGCCGTCCAGCCCGCGATCATGGCTATCGCCGCGCCGGCAACCCACGCCTCAATCGTCGTCTTCATCTTAATCGTCTCAGCCTCTCGATTGTCTAGCGCCGCCGGCCGCGACGATCGTCGTCATCGTCATCGTCGTCGTCCCTGCCTTTACCCTTTTGCTTCTTCGGGCGCTGGTATCCCGGCTCGTACTCCTGCGACTTCACGAAGTAAACCGGCGTGGCGCAGGCGTCGTACTTGTGGCAGTGCTTCGCCCAGTTCTTCGCATGCCCCGGCGGCACGTGCATGTACACCGGCGCTGAGTGGCGCGGCTGCTGCACGATGATCACGGGCTGCGAGTACACCACGGGGGGCGGCGGCCGGTTGCGCACGTCGATACGCCCATAAACCCCGGGCGCGATTTCTCCAGATGCCCTGACGCCGACATTGACGCCTGCGGGATGGACGCAGCCGGCGAGACCGGCAATCGCCAGGATCAGACCTGCGTTTCGATAAGCTCTCATCTACAAATCCCCTTGAATGCGCAACCCCATGATGCAGCCTGCGTAGGCCTGCGCGCAAGCGCTCCTGTCGCCGTGCGGCAACAAAGAAGCGTCTTGTCGCAAATGGGGACAGACCTCATTTTTCTCATCTGCACTTCACTCGCAAATGAGAAAAATGAGGTCTGTCCCTATTTAAAGCCGCAGAGCGCGAGAAACGCGCTGCTGAGCGAGACCATCGTGTCGGGGCGCAGGTAGGCGGCGAAAATTGCCGCGCTCGCCAGCGCGAGCAGCGCCAGCCCGGCCCATTTCCACGCGTTCATGTGGCGGCGACCGCGGCGCGCCTTTCCGCCAGCGGCTTCTCGTTGACCGGCAGATTGACGAGCGCGGCGAACACGCCCAGGCCGATGGAAATCATCAGCGCGCCGTCGTAGCTGCCCGTCTGGTCGTAGAGCCACCCGGCGAGCCACACGCCGATGAAGCTGCCGATCTGGTGGCCGAAGAACACCACGCCCGCCAGCAGGCCCATGTAGCGCAGGCC
>JAOTWE010000229.1 GCA_029863065.1 Betaproteobacteria bacterium | reverse complement strand
ACCGCGACAACAACCTCAACTACTGCGAGACGATCGAGGCGACGAATCCCTGCGTGACGGCGGACACTTGGGTGATGACCCGCGAGGGGCCGCGCCAGGTTGCCGATCTCGTCGGCGTGCGCTTCGAGGCCGTCGTGTCGGGCAAGCCGCATGCAACCGAGTCCGAAGGCTTCTTCGCGACGGGCACGAAGCCCGTCCTGCGCCTGCGTACGCGCCAGGGCCATTCGTTGAGGCTTACCGCGGACCATCCAGTGCTCAGGGTGTGGCGCGCCACACGCTGCACGAGAGACACGGAATGGGCGAAGGCGGGCGCGCTCTCGCCCGGCGACGAGATCGTGCTGCACGACCATCGCGAGTTCCTGCACTGGGGCGGCGCCCATACGGAGGCGGAAGGCTACCTGGCGGGCCTGCTGCTCGGCGACGGTCACTTGAACAAAGACAAGGCCGTGCTGGGTGTGTGGGATCCGGGCCTGCAGCGCGAGGTGAACGGCGGTTTGCGCTTCTCCCCCGGCGTGCACGGCATCATGCAGGCCGCCCTGGAGGCCGCGAACACGCTTGCGCACCGCGCCGACTTCCGCGGCTGGCAGGTGGAGGTCGCGGGCCAGGCCGGCCATTTCCGCCTGGCATCCGCGGCGCTGCGCGATCTCGCGTTCGGGCTCGGCATGCGCCCGGCCGGCAAGGAGATCATGCCCGCGCTCGAGCGCTGCTCGTCGGACTTCTACCGCGGATTCCTGCGCGGACTGTTCGACGCCGACGGCTCGGTACAGGGCGCCCAGGCCAAGGGCGTATCGGTCAGGCTCGCGCAGGCGAACGAGCGCACGCTCGAAGCGGTTCAGCGCATGCTGGCGCGCCTCGGCATCGCCTCCACCCTCTATCGCGAGCGGCGTCCCGCGGGGACGAAGGTCATGCCGGACGGCAAGGGCGGCCATCGCACCTATCCCTGCGCGGCGTTTCACGAGCTCGTCGTGAGCGGCGCAAACCTCGTGCGCTTCGCCGAGCGCGTCGGCTTCGCCGATGCGGAGAAGTCCGCGCGGCTCGAGAAGCTGCTCGGCGACTACAAGCGCGCGCTCAACAGCGAATCCTTCACGGCGACCGTGGAAAGCGTTCTCGAAGACGGCGTCGAGCAGGTCTTCGACGTGACAGTCGCCGGGGTGCATGCTTTCGATGCCAACGGCCTGTATGTCCATAACTGCGCCGAGCAGCCGCTGCCGCCTTACGGCTGCTGCTGCCTGGGCTCGATCGACCTCACGCGTTTCGTGCACGATGCCTTCGCTGCGGACGCCGCCTTCGATTTCGAGGCCTTCGGCAAGGTCGTCGACGTTGCCGTGCGCATGCTCGACAACGTGCTCGAGGTCACCGCCTGGCCGCTCACCGCGCAGCACCGCGAAGCGATGGCCAAGCGCCGCGTCGGCCTCGGCTTCACCGGCCTGGGCGACGCCCTCATCATGCTGCGGCTGCACTACGACAGCGACGCGGCGCGCGCGGCTGCGGCGCGCATCTCAGCCGCGATGCGCGACCGCGCGTACCTCGCTTCCGTCGAGCTGGCGAAGGAACGCGGCGCCTTCCCCCTGTTCAATGCCGACCTGTACCTCTCCGGGACGAGCTTCGCCGCTCGCCTGCCCGAGGAGATCAAGGCGCAGGTGAGCGCGCACGGCATCCACAACAGCCATCTCCTGTCGATCGCGCCCACCGGCACCATCAGCCTGGCGTTCGCCGACAACGCCTCCAACGGCATCGAGCCGCCGTTTTCCTGGACCTACACGCGCAAAAAGCGAATGGCCGACGGCACGCTGCAGGAATTCCCGGTCGAGGACCATGCCTGGCGGCGCTACAAGGCGGCCGGCGGCGACATGGAACACCTGCCGCCCTACTTCGTCACGGCGCTCGAGCTCAGCGCAGCGGCGCATGAGCGCATGGTGGCCGCGGTGGCGCCGTTCATCGACACCAGCATCTCGAAGACCGTCAACGTGCCGGAGGACTATCCGTACGGCGAATTCAAGGACCTGTACCTGGCGGCGTGGAAATCGGAGCTCAAGGGCCTCGCCACGTACCGGCCGAACAAGGTGCTGGGATCCGTGCTGTCGGTGGACAAGCCGCAGGACTTCGTCGAGGACGACGTCAACCGGCGTATCCGCATCAAGTCGCTGCCCGAGCCGGTGCTCGCCAGTCTGCGCTGGCCGGGCCGGCCCGAGTTCGCGGCCGGCAACCTGTCGTGGACCTATATGATCGAGCACCCGCGGCACCACTTCGCGGTGTTCGTCGGCGAGGCCGAGAACGGCGAGCCGCATGCGTTCGAAGTCTGGGTGAACGGCAGCGAGCAGCCGCGCGGCCTGGGCGCGGTGGCGAAATCGCTGTCCATGGACATGCGCGCCAACGATCCGGGCTGGCTGCGCCTGAAGCTCGACACCCTCGCCCGCACGGTCGGCGACGATGCCTTCGACATGGTGTTTCCGCCGCATGGCGAGCAGCGCCACATGCCTTCGGTGGTCTCGGCGCTCGCGCAGCTGGTGCGCTGGCGCGTCGAGCAGCTCGGCGGCCTCGCCGGCGAGGGCCAGGCCGACGCCTTCGCCAGCGTGACGCCGGTGCTGGACTCGATGTTCAGCCTGAAGGAGCCCAAGACCGGCGCCGACGGCACGATGTCCTGGACCGTGGACGTGCACAATCCGCGCACCGGCGACGACTTCGTGCTCGGGCTGAAGGAGATCGCGCTGCCCGACGGCACGACGCGCCCGTACTCGATGTGGCTCTCGGGCGAGTACCCGCGCGCGCTGGACGGACTGTGCAAGCTGCTTTCGCTCGACATGCGCGTCGTCGATCCGGCGTGGATCGGCATGAAGCTGCGCAAGCTCCTCGATTTCCCGGAGCCGCTGGGCGACTTCCTCGCCTTCGTTCCGGGATCGCGCAAGCAGCAGAACTACCCGTCCACGGTGTCGTACCTCGCGCGCCTCATCCTGCACCGCTACGCGATGCTCGGCATCCTCGACGAGGACGGCGCGCCGCTGCAGAGGATGGGCGTGCTCGAGGTGCCGGCGCACGGCGGCGTGCCGGTCATGCAGGGGCTCAAGTGCCCCGAGTGCGGCGCCCGCGCGCTGATCCGCAAGGACGGCTGCGACTGGTGCAGCTCCTGCGGGTATACCGGGCTCTGCGGCTAGGCCGCGCCTTCCATCCAGAGCAGCCCGGCAATCGTTTTCACGTCGGTGATGCGCCCGTCCCGCGCCATCGCCTGCGCTTCGGCGAGCGGCAGCGCGAACACCTCCAGGAACTCGCCTTGCGCGAGCTGCTGCCCGCGCAGCTCGAGCCCGCGCGCCAGCCAGATTTCGATGCCCTCGTCGCTGTAGCCGATGGCGTTGTGGATGAGGCCGAGCCGGCGCCATTCGGCGGCCACGTACCCCGTCTCTTCCAATAATTCGCGCTTCGCCGTCGCCAGGTGCTCCTCGCCCGGTTCGAGCTTGCCCGCCGGGATCTCGATGAATTCGCGCCCGAGCGGATAGCGGAACTGGCGCTCGAGCAGCACGCGGCCGTCCTCGAACAGCGCGACCATCGCCACGGCCCCGGGATGCCGGATGTATTCGCGCAGCGCCTGGTTGCCGTCGGGCAGGCGCACGCGGTCCCGGTGCACCTTGAGCAGGCGCCCGGCGAACACCACCTCGCCGTCGATGCGCGTCTCGCCGAGATCCTTCGGCACTAGAGCGACCGGATCGCCACCTGGCAGAGCTCCATCAGGCCCTGCGGCAGGATGCCGATCGCGAGCAGCGTCAGGCCGTTGACCGTGAGCAGCACGCGCGCGCCACCGCCGCCCACCGCGGCAAGGCCCGCGGCCGGCTCGTCGAAGTACATCAGCTTCACCACGCGCAGGTAGTAGAAGGCGCCGATCAGCGAGAACGCCACCGCCGCCACCGCGAGCCACACCTGGCCGGTCTGCACCACCGCCGAAATCACCGCGAACTTGGCGTAGAAGCCGGCTAGCGGCGGCACGCCCGCCAGGGAAAACATGACGAGCAGCATCAGGAACGCCATCCACGGATCGCGCCGGTTCATCCCCTTCATGTCCTCGAGCCGCTCGCACTCGAAGCCCGCGCGCGAGGCGAGGAGCAGGACGCCGAACGCGCCGAGCGACATGAGCACGTAGACCGCGGTATAGAACATGGCCGCGCCGTACGCGTCCACGGCGTTCAGGCGGTTGCCGCCGACCACGCCCGAGAGCAGCCCCAGCAGCATGAAGCCCATGTGCGCGATGGTCGAGTAGGCGAGCATGCGCTTGAGGTTGGACTGCGCGATCGCCGTGAGATTGCCGATCGCCATCGACAGCACCGCGAGCACCGTGAGCATCTGCTGCCAGTCCACCGTCAGGCCGGGCAGTCCGTTCACCAGCAGCCGCAGCGCCATGGCGAAGGCGGCGATCTTGGGCGCGGTGCCAATGACCAGCGTCACCGCGGTGGTCGCGCCCTGGTAGACGTCCGGGATCCACATGTGGAACGGCACCACGCCGAGCTTGAACGCAAGGCCCGCCACCACGAACACCAGTCCGAAGACGAGCAGCGTATGCGAGCTCGCCGAGCTCGCCGCCAGGTTCGCGGACCGCGCCGCGATCTCGGGGAGCAGCAGCGATCCCGTGGCGCCGTAGATCATCGACATGCCGTAGAGCAGCAGCCCCGAGGCGAGCGCGCCCAGCACGAAGTACTTCATCGCCGCCTCGGTGGAGGCCGCCACGTCGCGGTTCAGCGCCACCAGGGCGTACAGGCACAGCGACAGCAGCTCCAGGCCGAGGTACACGGTGAGGAAGCTGTTGGCGCTCACCATCACCATGATGCCGAGCAGCGCGAACAGCAGCAGCGTCAGGAACTCGCCGCGCAGCAGGCCGCGCTCGAGGAGATACCGGCGGGAGTAGACGAGCGCCGCGGACGCCGCTATGTAGGCGAAGAGCTTGAGGACGTGCGATAACATGTCCGACACGAACATGCCGTAGAAGATGTAGTAGCGCGTGCCCGCCGACTCG
>JAOTWE010000018.1 GCA_029863065.1 Betaproteobacteria bacterium | reverse complement strand
CCGAAACGCAGGAACCGATGTCACCGACCACCGGCGCGTCGATGCGCACGTTGCTGTCGGCCTCGGTGGGCGAGATGTCGACCTGGATGAACTTCTGCCCGCCCCAGTCTTTGTGGGACTTGCCGCCCCAGGTCTTGCCCTTGCCGTGCGAGAGCAGCCAGTTGAGCCGCGCGCCGATCAGCATCACCACGTCGGCGCCCGGGAGCACGAAGGAGCGGGCGGCCGAGGCGCACTGCTCGTGCGTGTCGGGCAGCAGCCCTTTCGCCATCGACATCGGCAGGTAGGGGATGCCCGTCTTCTCGACGAGGGCGCGGACCTGCTCGTCGGCCTGGGCGTAAGCGGCACCCTTGCCGAGGACGATGAGTGGCTTCTTCGCGCCCTTGAGCAGCGCCAGCGCCCGCTGGATGGCATCGGGCGCGGGGATCTGCTTCGGCGCAGGATCCACGACCTTGATCAGCGAATTCTTCCCGGCTGCGGCGTCGATGCTCTGCGCGAAGAGCTTCGCCGGCAGGTCGAGATAGACGCCGCCCGGGCGGCCGGACAAGGCGGCGCGGATGGCGCGCGCGATGCCGACGCCGATGTCTTCGGCGTGAAGTACCCGGAAAGCAGCCTTGGCGAGCGGCTTGGCGATCGCTAGCTGGTCCATCTCCTCGTAGTCGCCCTGCTGCAGGTCGACGATCTCGCGCTCGCTGGAGCCGCTGATCAGGATCATCGGGAAGCAGTTGGTGGTGGCATGGGCCAGCGCGTTGAGGCCGTTCAGAAAGCCGGGCGCAGACACCGTGAGGCAGATGCCGGGCCTCTGCGTCAGGAACCCCGCGATGGAGGCGGCGTAGCCGGCGTTCTGCTCGTGGCGGAATGCAAGCACGCGCAGGCCCTCGGCCTGCGCCCGGCGCGTGAGGTCGGTGATGGGAATCCCGGGCAGGCCGTAGATCGTGTCGATGCCATTGAGCTTCAGGGCATCGATGACCAGCTGAAAGCCGTCGGTCACGGCGGCTTGTGCTTCGGCGGCGACTTGCGGTTCGACGGTGCCCATGATGGTCTCCTCGAGGGGAACGGTATGGTAAGAACCGCCCCCCGCAGGGAGCCTTGACTCAGGTCAAGGGTCTAAAATCCCGGCTCCGATGACCGCCTTTCCCAACCACCCGCAGCGCAACAGCATCCGCCTGCAGCTGCGCCAGAACCAGCTCCTGCAGGGCATGACGGCCGCGCAATGGGCCGAGCTCGAGCCGCTGCTGGTGGTCGCCGACTTCCGCAAGGGCGAGCCGGTGGTGCGCCAGGGCGACGAGGAGATGGAGCAGATCTTCATCCTCGAGGGCATGCTCAAGCGCGTGGTCTCGAATCCCGAGGGCCGCGAGATGATCCTGCGCTTCGCCGCGGAAACCGAGATGGACACGTCCTACGCCGCCTGGCGCCTGCGCACGCCCATCCCCTACTCCATCGTCGCCGTGACCAAGGTGCGCACCGCCGAGCTGTCCATGCCACAGTGGGTCGAATTCCTGGAGCGCCACCTCGACGTCAAGCTGCGTTTCGAGCACGAAGTGATGAAGCTGATGAGCGAGGTGATGGCGCACACCATCACGCTGCACCTGCTCGATGCCCCCGGGCGCCTGTCGCGCTTCCAGCGCAAGCACCCGGAGTTGTCCGGGCGCATCCCGAAGAAGGAGCTCGCCGCCTACCTCAACCTCACGCCCGAGACGCTGTCGCGCCTCAGGCAGAAGCTCGGCGATCCCTGAGCCCTAGCCGCGGCGCAGCCGCGCGAGGACGAGCGTGATCAGCGGCAGGAACAGCAGGAACAACGCCAGGCTGGTGATCGACCCGACGAGGCCATTGGAGAAGAACACGCCCATATCGCCCTGCGACCCGAGGATCGCCTGGCGGAACGAGGCCTCGGCACGATCGCCCAACACGATCGCCAGCACCAGCGGTGCGAGCGGGTAGGACAGCTTCTTGAAGAAATAGCCGGCGATGCCGAATACCACCATCATCCAGACGTCGAACAGCGCGTTATTCACCGTATAGGCGCCGATGGCGCAGATGACGATGATGATCGGCGCGATCACCGAGAACGGGATCCGCAAGATCGCCGCAAACAGGGGCACGCAGGTCAGCACCACGATCAGCCCCGCAATGTTGCCCAGGTACATGCTGGCGATCAGCCCCCAGACGAAATCCTTTTGCTCGACGAATAGGAGCGGCCCGGGCTGCAAGCCCCAGATCAGCAGGCCGCCCAGCAGCACGGCTGCCGTCGGCGAGCCGGGCACGCCCAAGGTGAGCATGGGCAGCAGCGCCGAGGTGCCCGCGGCATGCGCCGCCGTTTCCGGCGCCACCACGCCCTCGATCTGGCCGGTGCCGAACTTGTCCCCGTCCTTCGAGAAGCGGCGTGCCACGCCGTAGGACATGAACGAGGCCGGCGTCGCCCCCCCCGGCACGATGCCCATGAAGCAGCCGACTGCCGCCGAGCGTAGCGACGTCAGCCAATAGCGCGGCAGTTCCTTCCAGGTCTCGATCACCGCGCGCAGGTTGAGCTTCGCCGACGCGCCCTTGAACGCCAGCCCTTCTTCCAGCGTCAGCAATATTTCGCCGATGCCGAACAGGCCGATGACTGCGATCAGAAAATCAAAGCCGGTGAGCAGGCGCAAGGAACCGAACGTGAGGCGTAGCGTGCCGGTCACCGGATCGGTGCCGACGGCAGCCAGCGCAAAACCCAGCATCATCGCGGCAATGGTCTTGAACGGGGGCTCCTTGCTCATGCCGACGAAGGCACAGAAGGTGAGCAGGTAGACCGAGAAGAACTCCGCAGGCCCGAATTCGAGCGCGAAGCTGGCGATGATCGGCGACAGGAACGTGATCACGATCACGGCGATGAGCGCGCCGACGAACGAAGAGGTGAAGGCGGCGGTCAGCGCGTGGCCTGCGCGCCCCTTCTGCGCCAGCGGGTAGCCGTCGAAGGTGGTCGCCACCGACCAGGGCTCGCCCGGAATGTTGAACAGGATGGAGGTGATGGCGCCGCCGAACAGCGCCCCCCAGTAGATGCAGGACAGAAGGATGATCGCCGAGGTCTGGCCGCCCGGGGTCTGCGCCATCGAAAAGGTGAGGGGCAGCAGGATCGCCACGCCATTGGCGCCGCCCAGGCCCGGCAGCACGCCGATGATGACGCCGAGCACGATGCCGACGAACATCAGCGCCAGGTTCGTGAACGTCAGGGCGATCGCGAAGCCCTGCAGCAGCGACTGAATTTCGTCCACGGGTGCTTTCCGTCCGGATCAGTCCAGGCCCAGCAGCATTTCGATCGGGCCCTTGGGCAGCGGAATCTTGAACCAGACTTCGAAGATCAGATAGAAAAAGGTGCTGTTACCAAGCGCCACCGCGATCAACTTCCACCAGGCGTAACGGCCCAGCCAGCGCATGAAAAAGCCGACGTACAGGATCGCGGCCACGTAGATGCCGAGCCAGCCGATCAAAGCCGCAAACGCGGCCGAAGGAATCAGCACGCTCAGCACCAGCTTGAGCTGCCCCACCTCGACGAAGGTCCTGTTCTTTTCTCCCCGTATGCGCAACGCCTGCCAAAGATTGATCGCCGACGCCGCGCAGATCAGGCATCCCAGGTAGAACGGAAAGTAGCCCGTCTGCGGCCCGTCCTCGCCCCATTTCGCGCCCAGACGCACGCTGTCGAAGATGACGACGGCGCCGAGCACGAAAAGCAGCCCCGCCACCGCCAGTTCGGCGGTCCTGTAGCGGAATGCAGGCCGCTCAGCAGATCGCTCCGACATTCTCTCCTCCGGACATAAACGCGGCGCGCGGATCCGATCCGCGCGCCGCAGTGGCTACGACACCTGGTTCTCCGCTACTGCCCAGCGATGAAACCGGCGCCCTTCATCAGCGTGACATGGCGGGCCTCCTCGCGCGCTACCCAGTCCGCGTACTCCTTGCCCTCGAGCGAGGTGGTATCGAATGCGCCTTTCGCCATCAAATCCTTCCACTCGGGCGTCTCCTGCACCTTGCGCAGCACGCCGACGTAGTACTGCACCTGGTCGGCCGTGACGCCGCCGGGCATGAAGATGCCGCGCAGCATCATGTAGCTGACATCCAGCCCCGCCTGCTTGCAGGTCGGGATGCTGTTCCAGGACAAGTCACCCGTCAGCTTTTCCTCGTACGGCATGCGGTTGTCGTTGAACACGCACAGGGGCCGCAGCTTGCCGCCGCGCCAGTGCGCCACCGCCTCGATCGGGTTGTTGACCGAGGAGTCGATGTGCTTGCCCACCAGCTGCACCGCCACGGCGCCGCCACCCTTGATCGGGATGTAGGTCCACTTCGCGCCGGTCAACTGCTCGATCGCCGCCGTGATGATCTGGTCTTCCTGCTTGGCGCCGGTGCCGCCCATCTTCATGTTCTTGGCGCCGGCCTTCTTGACCGCGGCAACGTACTCCTTCGGCGTCTTGTAGGGCGTTTCGGCATTGACCCACAGCACGAAGTTGTCCAGGGCCATCATTTTCACCGGCGTCAGGTCGCGCCAATTGAACGGCACGCCGGTGGCGAGCGGCGTGGTGAACAGGTTCGACAGCGTGATGATGATCTTGTGCGGATTGCCCTCCGATCCCTTGACGTCGAGGAAACCCTCGGCGCCCGAGCCACCACTGCGGTTGACCACCACCATCGATTCCTTCATCAGATTGTGCTTGGCGACGATCCCCTGGATCGCGCGCGCCATCTGGTCGGCGCCGCCGCCGGTGCCCGCCGGCACGATGAACTCGACGGTCTTGCTGGGTTCCCAGGCCTGACCTGACAGCGGCCAGATTGCGACTACGGCGGCCGCGAGGGCGGCGCGCACGATACGGTCGAAACTCGTCTTCATGATCTCCTCCTTTACTACATCAGTGGATGTCCAATCGCGCGCGCAATCATATCCCGTTTAGTCGCCGGACTTCGTCAGCGCGTGCCGCATTCTCGATTCGGAGCGCGCATCCGGGCCTTGACTGCGGTCAAGAACTCCTGCACGCGGCCACCCATACTGTTGCACTGCAGCGCGTTTCCCGGCTAGCGGTGCGACAGAATGTACACGGCATAAAGCGCGCCGACATAAAGAATCGGAATGATTGGCGTGAACGTCCGCGTCCATTTCATCGAGCCGCTCTGATAGCTCCTGAGCAGCGCATAGCTCATGCTCATCATCACGAAGGCAGCCGCGGCAGCAACATAGTGCGCGTTTTGCATGGTGCCAAGCAAGGGCCCGGACGTATGGAACAGGTCCGCGAAGAAAATGATCGAGACGTTGAAGGCGCAGCTGCCAAAGACGTTGCCGAGGACGATGCCGTAGGAGCGGCGCAAGGCTGCGGTGATGGTCACCGAGCCTTCGGGCAGGGTAGTCACGATCGACACCAGCAGCACGCCGACAAAGCTTGCGCCGATGCCGGTGATATCCGCCAGGACGTGGGCGCTCGCCGCGAGGTAGCGGCCGGCGATGATCACCACCACCGCGGAGATGCCGAATCCGATCCAGGCGTTGCGCGTGTCGCCGCTTGGTTGCGGAATGTCTTCCACGTGCATGTGGGTGCGCCCCGCGGTGTACACCACCCGCATGCCGCCGACGTAGCCGGCAAGGAGCAGCAGCCCGCCGAGGCTGGTCGGCCCGAGCTTGAGATCCCCCGTTCCCGCAACCAGACCGGCCAGGGCCACCATGGCGGTGCCGATCAGGATCAGCAGCTCGGTATCGCGGCCCTGCTTGCCGAAAATGTTCGAGGCCCCGAAGATCATGGCGACGATACCGAGCACGAACACGTTCAGCATGTTGGCGCCGAACACATTGCCGAGCGCCAGGCCGGGCGAGTCCTCCAGCCAGACTGCCGAGATATTGACCGTCAACTCGGGCAACGAGGTAGCAATGCCCACCAGAAGCGTGCCGACCCAGAGCGTGCCCCACCCGGTCTTCTCGGCGAGTTCGTCGCCGAAGCGCGCGAGCCCGATTCCGGCCAGGATGACGAAGGCGGCGCTGCCGAGGAAGGTCAGAACTGCTGTCGTCAAGGCATCCATGTCGTATCTCGCTGTTCGCTGCCGCCTCACGCGGCCGAGCGCCGGAATCGGCTTGCGATTACCGGACGAGCAGCACCGGTACCGTCGTCAGGTGCAGCACGCTCCGGGTGACCGAGCCCATGAGCAAGCCGATGATCGCGCCGCGCCCATGCGTGGCCATCACGATCTGGTCGATCTGCTTTTCTTTCGCATATTCCGCGATGGTCTCGCCGACCTCGCCCAGGCCGATATGGTAGCCGTATGCCAGCGCCGCCTCGTCAAGCAGCGCACGCGCCGGGGCGAGCGCCTGCATCCCCTCGTCGTGATGGAACTGCTGCGCCTGCTCGTGCACGCCGCGTACGGTCCCGGGGAATGGCCGCTGGACGTTCAACAGCTGGATCTCGAGCGGCTGCGCGTACAGCGCCGCCTTCTTGATCAGAAATCTCACGGCCTGACTCGAATTCTCCGAGCCATCGACCGGTACCAGAATCCGGAACATGGATCAGTTCTCCGTTGTCCGCGCCGGAGGCACCTCCGGCTGCTCTTGCCCGGTCGCGAGGTCCACAACCGTCGCCGGCGCGCTTGCGGCAGTACTGCGTGCGGCAAGCCACTTTCCAACAACAACCACCGCGGCCGCGCCCAGAATCTCGGCCCAGCTGATTTCGGGCAGCTTGAAATGGATCCAGCGGGCATTGGCATCGATCCAGTCGACGACGATGGGATCGGTGATCATCATTTCGCCCGCCACCCAGCCCAGTATCGCCGCTCCGAGCGTCACGATCAACGGAAAGCGTTCCATCAGCTTCATCAGCATGGTGGCGCCGAAGATCACGAGCGGGATCGAAATTACCAGCCCGAGCACCAGCAGAAGAACGCTGCCCTGGGCCGCGGACGCGACCGCGATCACGTTATCCACGCTCATGACCAGGTCGGCGACCAGAATCGTCTTCACCGCCTGCATCAGATTGCTCGAGCCCGTGATTTGGTCGCCGCCGGCTTCGGGCATCAGCAGCTTCACTGCGATCCACAGGAGAAGCAGTCCACCGATGATTTTCAGGAACGGAAACTTGAGCAGCTCGACCGCCACGATGGTCAGCCCGATGCGCATGAGGACCGCCGCCCCGGCCCCCCAGAACACCGCTTTTTGCCTCTGGTGCGGCGGCAACGAGCGCGCAGCAAGCGCGATCACCACCGCGTTGTCCCCGGACAGGATGATGTTGACCCAGATGATGGCGAGCAGCGCCGCCCAGAATACGGGGGTCTGGATCTCGGCGAGTAGTTCCATGGCGCGATTCCTATCTCGGCGCGCGCGAGCGACCTGCGCTTGCCGCCGGCATGGTCGACACAGCGCGGCGACGAGGACGCGATTCGCCACGCGGACTCGCCCGGGATTGCGGTCGCCGATTCAGGTTCAAAACAGGCCGACCACCTTGCCGTCGACAAGGTCGATCTTCGCGGCCGACGGTACCTTCGGCAGGCCCGGCATGGTCATGATGTCGCCGCAGACCATGACGATGAATTCCGCGCCGGCGGCAAGGCGCACCTCGCGCACGTTGACCGCGTGGCCGCTGGGCGCAGCGCGCAGCGCCACGTCCGTGGAGAACGAATACTGGGTTTTCGCCACGCAGACGGGGTAATGCCCGTAGCCGCTGTCCTGCAGCTTGCGGATCTGGGTCCTGACCTTGGCATCCGCGGTGACCTCGCTGGCGCGGTACACCTTTTGCGCGATCTTGGTGATCTTGTCCCACAGCGAATCCGCGTCCTCGTACACGAAGGTCGGCTTCGAGGGCTGGTCGCACAGGCCGACCACCAGCTTCGCCAGCTCGGCCGCCCCCTTGCCGCCGTCGCCCCAATGCGTCGCGAGCACCACGGGCACGCCGAGCGCCTTCATGCGCGCCTGCAGCAGCTCGATCTCGGCCGGCGTATCGAACGTGAAGCGGTTGATCGACACCACGCAGGGGATGCCGTAGACCTTGCTCACGTTCTCGACATGGCGCTCGAGGTTGACCAGGCCCTTTTCCAGCGCCGCCACGTTCTCCTTGTTCACTTCCTTCACGTCGACGCCGCCGTGGTACTTCAGCGCGCGGATGGTGGCGACGATGACTGCGGCGTTGGGCATCAGCCCGGACTTGCGGCACTTGATGTCGAGGAACTTCTCCGCGCCGAGGTCGGCGCCGAAGCCCGCCTCGGTCACCACATAGTCGGCGAGCTTGAGCGCGCTCTGCGTGGCAATCGCGGAATTGCAGCCGTGCGCGATGTTGGCGAACGGGCCGCCGTGGATGAACGCCGGGTTGTTCTCCAGCGTCTGCACCAGGTTCGGCGCCAGCGCGTCCTTCAGCAGGACGGTCATCGCGCCATGGGCCTGCAGGTCGCGCGCGGTCACCGGCTTTTGCTCGCGCGTGTAGGCGACGACGATGTTGCCGAGGCGCTTCTTCAGGTCCTCCAGGGACGTGGCGAGGCAGAAGATGGCCATCACCTCGGACGCCACGACGATGTCGAAGCCGTCTTCGCGCGGGTAGCCATTGCCCGGGCCGCCGAGGGAAACCACCACGTTGCGCAGCGCGCGGTCGTTCATGTCGAGCACCCGCTTCCAGGCGATGCGCCGCACGTCGATGCCCAGCTCGTTGCCGTGGTGGATGTGGTTGTCGAGCATCGCCGCGAGCAGGTTGTTGGCGAGCTGGATGGCGCCGAAGTCGCCGGTGAAATGCAGGTTGATGTCTTCCATCGGCACTACCTGCGCGTAGCCGCCGCCGGCGGCGCCGCCCTTCATGCCGAACACCGGCCCGAGCGAGGGCTCGCGCAGGCAGATCACCGCCTTCTTGCCGATATGGTTGAGCGCATCGCCGAGGCCGACCGTCGTGGTGGTCTTGCCCTCGCCCGCCGGCGTGGGGGTCATGGCCGTGACCAGGATCAGCTTGCCGTTCTTCTTGCCTTTCAGCGTGTCCAGGTACTTGAGCGAAACCTTGGCCTTGTAGTGCCCGTAGGGCTCGAGGTGCTCCTCGGCGATCCCCAGGCGCTCGAGTGCGACTTTGCTGACGCGCTTGAGCTTTGCGGCCTGTGCGATTTCGATGTCGGACGGCATGGCAGGCTCCCCGGAATATTGTGTGATTGCGAACTGCGGGACTATAGGCGAGCGCGCGCGAACGCACCCTTGACTGAAATCAAGCCTTAGCGCGCGATCAGCGCGAGCGAACTCCCTTTGCCGTAGCCGGGATCGGCCGGCCGCGCGCCGCCTTTCGCCACTTTCACCGCGCAGTACTTGAACTCCGGGATCTTGCCGAAGGGATCGAGCACCGGATTGGTGAGGAGATTGGCGGCGGCCTCCTGGAACGCGAACGGGATGAACACCGCGCCGCGCGGCGTGCCCTCGTCGGCGCGCGCGTAGAGCGCGATGCTGCCGCGGCGCGAGGCGACGGTCACCACCTCGCCCGGCTTCACTTTGAGCTGCGCCAGATCGAGCGGATGCAGCGAAGCCACCGGCTCGGGCTCGATGGCGTCGAGCACGCCCGAACGGCGCGTCATGGCGCCGGTATGCCAGTGCTCGAGCTGGCGGCCGGTGATCAGCACCATCGGATAGTCCTGGTCCGGGCGCTCGTCGGCGCGGATCAGGTCCGCGGGCACGAACTTGCCGCGGCCGGTGGCGGTGGGGAAGTGCGTCTGGAAGACAACCGGCTGGCCGGGGTCGCCCTCGTTCTCGCACGGGTAGGTGACCGAGGAATCGCGCTCCAGGCGCTCCCAGGTGATGCCGCGGATCGAGTCCATGCAGCCGCGCATCTCGTTCCAGACGTCCTTTGGACCCGCGTAGTGCCATTCGAGCCCGAGGCGGCGCGCCAGCTCCTGGATGATCCATAAATCGGGCCGAGCATCCCCGGGCGCGTCGAGCGCCCTGCGTCCGAGCTGCACCATGCGATCGGTATTGGTCACGGTGCCGTCCTTCTCCGGCCAGGCAGTCGCCGGCAGCACCACGTCGGCGAGATACGCCGTTTCCGTGAGGAAGATGTCCTGCACCACGAGGTGCTCGAGCTTCGCCATCGCCGCGCGCGCGTGCGCGAGGTCGGGATCGGACATCGCCGGGTTCTCGCCCATGATGTACATGCCGCGGATCTTGCCGTCGTAGGCCGCGTTCATGATCTCGACTACGGTAAGGCCCGGCTTCGGATCCAGCTCGGCGCCCCAGAACCTCTCGAAGCGCGCCTTCGCTTCGGGCGTCGCCACGCGCTGGTAATCCGGATACATCATCGGGATGAGGCCTGAGTCCGAGGCGCCTTGCACGTTGTTCTGGCCGCGCAGCGGATGCAGCCCGGTGCCCGGGCGCCCCACCTGCCCCGTCATCAGGGTCAGGGCGATCAGGCAGCGCGCATTGTCGGTGCCGTGCACGTGCTGGCTGATGCCCATGCCCCAGAGGATGATCGATGCTTTCGAAGTGGCGTACAGGCGCGCCACCTCGCGGATGGTGGCCGCGGCAATGCCGCAGATCGGCGCCATCTTCTCGGGCGCGAAGTCCTTCGCGTTTTCCTTCAGGGCCTCGTAGCCGCTGGTGCGGTCGCGCACGAACGCCTCGTTCACCAGCCCCTCGCCGATGATCGTGTGGATCATCGCGTTGAGCAGCGCCACGTCGGTGTCCGGGTGGAACTGCAGGAAGTGCGCGGCGTGCCGCGAGAGGTCGGTGCGGCGCGGGTCGGCGACGATCAGCTTGGCGCCGCGCTGCGCCGCGTTCTTCAGCCAGGTCGCCGCCACCGGGTGGTTGGAGGTGGGATTGGCACCGATGAGGAAGATGACTTCCGAGTTGGCGACGTCGTTCACCTGGTTCGACACGGCGCCCGAGCCGATGCCCTCGAGCAGCGCCGCCACCGACGAGGCATGGCAGAGGCGGGTGCAGTGGTCGACGTTGTTAGTGCCGAAGCCGGTGCGCACCAGCTTCTGGAACAGGTACGCCTCCTCGTTCGAGCCCTTGGCCGAGCCGAAGCCGGCGAGCGCAGCACGATCGGCGTCGCGGATCCGCGCCAGGCCCGAGGCGGCGAGATCCAGCGCCTCTTCCCAGCTCGCCTCGCGGAACACGTCGCCCCAGCGGCCCGGGTCCATCCTGAAGTCCGCCGATTTCTTCAACCCCGGCTTGCGGATGAGGGGCCTGGTCAGGCGGTGCGGGTGCTGCACGTAGTCGAAGCCGTAGCGCCCCTTCACGCACAGCCGCCCGTGGTTGGACGGGCCGTCCTTGCCGTTGACGAACTGGATGACGTTTTCCTTGACGTGGTAGGTCAGCAGGCAGCCGACGCCACAGAACGGGCACACGGAATCCACGGTCTTGTCGATTTGCTGCAAACCGGCCTCGCGCGCCGGCATCAGTGCGCCCGTCGGGCAGGCCTGCACGCACTCGCCGCAGGCGACGCAGGTCGAGGCGCCCATCGGGTCGTCGAAGTCGAACACGATCTTCGCTGCATCGCCGCGCCAGGCGTAGCCGATGACGTCGTTCACCTGCTCCTCGCGGCAGGCGCGCAGGCAGCGCGTGCACTGGATGCAGGCATCGAGGTTCACCGCGATTGCCGGGTGCGAGACGTCGGCCGCGGGCTGCTGGCGCGCCTTGAAGCGCGGCCGGCTGACGTTCAGCTTCTGCGCCCACTGGTCGAGTTCGGAATCCTTGCGGTACTGCTTCTCCGGCATGTCGGACAGCAGCAGCTCGAGCACCATCTTCTGCGACAGCAGGGCGCGCGCCGAGTCGCTCGTCACCTCCATGCCTTCCTGCGGATAACGGCAGCACGACGGCGCGAGCGTGCGCTCGCCCTTGATTTCGACGACACAGGCGCGGCAATTGCCGTCCGGCCGCAGACCGGGCGCGTAGCACAGGCGCGGGATATCAATGCCGTGACGCTGCGCTGTCTCGATGATGGTTTCGTCCGGGCGACCGACCACGCTCCGGCCGTTCAGCTTGAACTCGATCGGCAGGGTCGCCAGCTGCTGGGTGCTTACGCGATCCATCATTGCACCTCGTGCGGAAAGTATTTGATGACGCTCTGCACCGGGTTCGGCGCCGCCTGGCCCAGGCCGCAGATGGAAGCGTCCATCATCGCCTGTGAGAGTTCGCCGAGCAACGGCTGGTTCCAGGATCTTTCCTCCATCAGGGCAAGCGCCTTGGCGGTGCCCACGCGGCAGGGCGTGCACTGGCCGCAGGACTCGTCCCTGAAGAAGCGCATCAGGTTCCTCGCCGCCGCGGCTGCCTGGTCATGCTGCGAGAGGATGACGATCGCCGCCGAGCCGATGAAGCAGCCGTGCGGCTGCAGTGTGTCGAAATCGAGCGGCACGTCGCCCTTGGCGGCGGGCAGGATGCCGCCCGAGGCGCCGCCGGGCAGGTAAGCGTAGAACTCGTGCCCGGGCCGCATGCCGCCGCAGTATTCCTCGATCAGCTCGCGCACCGTGATGCCGGCCGGTGCGAGGTGCACGCCGGGCTTTCGCACCCGGCCCGATACCGAGAACGAACGCAGCCCCTTGCGCTCGTGCCGGCCCTGCGCGGCGAACCAGGGCGCGCCCTTCTCCACGATCTCGCGCACCCAGTGCACGGTTTCCATGTTGTGCTCGAGCGTCGGATGGCCGAACAGCCCGACCTGCGCCACATAAGGCGGTCTCAGGCGCGGCATGCCGCGCTTGCCTTCAATGGATTCGATCATCGCCGATTCCTCGCCGCAGATATAGGCGCCCGCGCCGCGGCGAAGATGGATCGGCGGCAGCACGCAGGGCGGCGTCTTCTGCAGCTTGCCGAGCTCGCGCTCCAGCACCGCGCGGCAGCCCGCGTACTCGTCGCGCAGGTAAACGTAAATTTCGCCCACGCCCGCGCACCAGGCCGCGACCAGCATGCCTTCGAGAAAGCGGTGCGGGTCGCGCTCCAGGTACCAGCGGTCCTTGAACGTGCCCGGCTCGCCCTCGTCGATGTTCACGGCCATCAGGCGCGGCGCCGGCTCGGCAGCGACGATGCGCCACTTGCGCCCGGCCGGGAAGCCGGCACCGCCCAGGCCCCGGAGACCCGAGTCTTCCATGATCTTGGTGATCTCGTCGCGCGTGCGCTTGCCGGCCAGGCAGTCGGCGAGCAGGCGATAGCCGCCGCGTTTGCGGTACGTCGCGTAATCGACGCAGGCGGGATCGGGACATTTCACGCTGCGCGACTTCACGGCGGCGCTGACTTTGTCGACGGTGGCATTGCCCACCGGGTTCTGGTGCACCACGGCGCAGGGAGCAACTTCGCAGCGCCCCACGCAGGGCGCCGGAATCACGCGCACGTCTTTGCCAAGAATCGACGGCAGCTTCTTCAGCAGCGCCTGCGCGCCCGCCATCTCGCAGGCGATCGAGTCGCAGACGCGCACCGTGAGCGCCGGCGGCGCCGGCTCGCCCTCTTTCACCACGTCGAAGTGGTGATAAAAGGTCGCCACCTCGAAGACCTCGGTGAGCGAAAGACTCATTTCCTGCGCCAGCGCCGCGAGGTGCGCGGCCGACAAATGACCGTGCTTGTCCTGGATGCGGTGCAGGTGCTCGATCAGCAGGTCGCGGCGGCGGGGCTCGGATCCCAGCAACTTCCGCACCTCGTCCAGCGCCTTGGGATCGACCCTGCGGCCTTTGGGAGTCGGGCGGACTTTCATGCGGTCATTATCCGGCAGTCGAGCGTTCCGTTTTCTTGACTGCGGTCAAGGGGTCCGGGACCATAGGTGGATCATGTGCCGCGCCCTGCTCTATCTCGGCCAGCCGGTGGCGCTGGACGATCTACTTTTCCGCCCCGACTCGGCGCTGGTCAAGCAAAGCTACATGCCGAAGATGCTGCACCTGCTCAACCTCGCCGGCTTCGGCATGCGCGCCTGGGATGCGGCGTCGCACGAGCCCGATAAGCCGTTCGCCTACGCGTCGGACTCGATTCCGGTGTTTGACCGCAACCTGAAGGGCCTGGCGGAGAAGATCCGCGCCCGCTGCCTGCTCGCGCACGTGCGCGGCGTGCCCTACAACACCAAGGTCGAGATCGCCACGCAGAACGTCCATCCATTCCAGTTCCTGGGTGTGCCGCTGGTCCTCGCGCACAACGGCGATCTTGCGCGCTTCGCGGAAATGAAGCCGCTCCTTCTGCCGCACCTGCGAGCAGAGCTCGCGGCGCAGATCCGCGGCACCACCGACAGCGAATGGATCTATGCCTTGATCGTCTCGCGCCTCAAGGATCCGGGCGCGCGGCCGTCGGCCGAGGAGCTGCACGAGGCGGTCGCTCACGCGCTGCGCATCCTGCGCGAGGTGCGGGCGAAGCTCGGCATCGCGCTCGCCTCGCCGGTGAACCTGTTCATCACCGACGGCACGCAGCTTGCGGCGGTGCGCTATACCTTCGACTTCGGCTGCTATCCGCAGGATCCGGCGGAGTTTCTCCCCGGGCACCTCAACTACTACACGCTCTGGGTCACGCTCGGCCGCGACTACGGCCTGCACGACGGCGAGTGGAAGATGATCGGCGGCAGCGAAAACGCGGATTCGGTGCTCGTCGCCTCGGAACCGCTGACGCGCGACGTGTCGGCCTGGGTGGAAGTGCCGGAATACGCCATGCTGCACGCCACGCTGCGCCGAAACGGCCAGCCGGCGATCACGCTGCGGGCACTGAACTAGCTGGCGCCGGCGCGGCGACGATCTGGCCGCCGAGCGCGGTTTCCAGCTTGTCGCCCTCGCGGTGCGCACCGCGCAGCCGCGCCAGGCTGATCAGGCGCGTGAGGTGGCGATTGGTCTGTGCAAGCGACGCCAGCAGGCTCCGCTGGATCGCTTGATGCAGGGCCGTCGACAGCGCGGTGTCTCCGCCGTAGAGCGCCTCGAACGCCTTACTTGGAATCTCGAGCAGGATCGAACTCTCGCGCGCGCTTGCCGCGGAGCCATGCGTGCCTCCCTGTAACAGGCTCATGAAACCGAAGATCTGCCCCGGGCCCAACACCGCCATGCGCCGCTCCCGCTTGGCAACGCCCGCGTAGACCTCCACCGCGCCGCGCAGCACGACGAACGCCGCCGTCGAGGGCTGGCCGGAGGCGAAGATGCCGTGTCCCTGCGGCAGCTCCAGCAGCCGCGAAGCGTCCATCACCTCGGCCACCTCGCCCTCGTCGAAGCCCTCGAACACGGGCAACAGCGGCAGGAAGGGCTTGAAGTCGAACGCGGTCTTCCTCACGCGCTTGACCTCCGCGAGGGGATCGCCCGCGCCCGCCTGCCCTGCGGGCCTGTCCCCCGGCGTGGCCGCCTCCAGTACCCGGGAATTCATCGCGCGCAGCTTTTCCATGAGGATGAGGGTCAGCGCGTGCTGCAGCGAGCGCGCCTCGGGCGAGCGCTGCGCCGCGAGCGCGCGAAAGTCGTCGCGATCGAGGAACCAGCCGTCGACGTTCGTGCTCGCCGCCACCGTGGCCGTGGCCGTGCCGCGCTCGAAGAGCGCCGTCTCGCCGAACAGGTTCCCCGGCCCGAGCTTCGCCACGACGAGCTTTTCGCCCCCCGGCAGCACCACGCTCGCTTCCGCCTGGCCCTCGCGCAGGATGTAGGCGCCGCGCGTAGTCTCACCCGCGCGCACCAGGCACGCGCCGCGCCGGAACGACACCGCGCGTGCAACGGCGAGCAGCGCGTTCCGCGCTGCGTCATCCAGACGCTCGAGAAACGCCTTCGGCGCGTCGCCGGCTCGCATCGTTTCCGAGTGTACACTCGCCGCACGATGGACCAGGCGGCCGTAAACATCGACCCGAACAAGGTGCTGGCGGTGGTCCAGGCCGTGGCGCGCGAGGCGCGCCCGAGCGTCGAGCCGCACGTCGGGCTCGACAGCTCGCTGGAAAGGGAACTGGGCCTGGACAGCCTGGCGCGCGTCGAGCTGGTGCTGCGCCTGGAGCGCGAATTCGCCACCAGCCTGCCGGAGCAGGCGCTCGCCACCGCCGAAACCCCGCGCGACCTGCTGCGCTTCCTGCTCTCCAGCGCCGGCCAGGCGCCGCGCGCCGCGGATACCAGCGTCGCCAGCCTCTCGCAATCGACCGACGTGCGCCCGCCGACCCAGGCGCAGACGCTCACCGAGGCGCTCGAGTACCACGTCGAGCGCCAGCCCGACCGGCTCACCGTGCACCTGTACGAAGACGGTAAAGAAACACCGATCAACTACCGCCAGCTCTACGAGGGCGCGCTCGGCTACGCCGCGCGCCTGTCGCAGGCCGGCCTGCAGCCGGGGCAGATGGTGGCGATCATGCTGCCGACCTGCAAGGAATACCTCTATTCCTTCTACGGCGTGCTGCTTGCGGGCGGGGTGCCGGTGCCGCTGTATCCACCGGCGCGCCTCACCACCATCGAAGACCACATGACGCGCCACGTCGGCATCCTGAAGAGCGCCGGCGCGACGATCATGATCACCATCCCCGAGGCAAAAGCGCTCGCCTACCTGCTGCGTGCGCAGGTCGAGAGCCTGCGCGCGGTGCTGATGCCCTCTGACCTGGAAGGCAGCGGCGCGGGCTATTCGCCGGTTCGCGGCAAATCGGGCGACATCGGCTTCCTGCAGTACACCTCGGGCAGCACCGGCAGCCCCAAGGGCGTGGTGCTGTCGCACGAAAACCTGCTCGTCAACGTGCAGGCGATGGGCAAAGCGGTGAGCGCGGGGCCCGACGACGTGTTCGTGAGCTGGCTGCCGCTCTATCACGACATGGGGCTGATCGGCGGTTGCTTCGCCACCATGTTCCTCGGCTTTCCCGTGGTCCTGATGTCGCCCCTCGCCTTTCTGTCGCACCCCGGGAGCTGGATGCGCGCCATCCATCGGCACCGCGGCACGCTTTCGGGCGGGCCGAACTTTTCCTACGAGCTGTGCCTGCGCCGCATCGCCGACGAGGAAATGGAGGGCATCGACCTTTCCTCGTGGCGCTTCGCGTTCAATGGCGCCGAGCCGGTGAGTCCGGAGACGATTACCGCGTTCTCTGACAAATTTGCGCGCTGGGGCTTTCGCAGGAATTCGCTTTCGCCCGTGTATGGCCTTGCCGAATGCACGGTCGGCGTGGCTTTCACCACGCCGGGCGAGCCGTGGCGCATGGACGCGCTCGATCGCGAGAATTTTTCACAGACCGGCGAGGCGATACTGGCGAAGCCGGACGATCCGTCACCGCTCAGGGTGGTGGGCTGCGGGCATGTCATCGAAGGCCACGACCTGCGCGTGGTGGACGCCGCCAGCTTCGAGCTGCCCGATGGCCAGGAGGGACTGCTGCAGTTCCGCGGTCCGTCGGCGACCTCGGGCTACTACCGCAATCCCGGGGCGACGAAGAAGCTGTTCGATGGCGAATGGGTGAATACCGGGGACCGCGCCTACCTCAAGGAGGGCATGGTCTACATCACCGGCCGCGAGAAGGACATCATCATCCGCGGCGGGCGCAACATCAGCCCCTATGAGCTCGAACACGCGGTCGGCGACCTTGGCGGCGTACGCCGCGGCTGCGTCGCCGTGTTCGGCAGCAGCGACCCGGCGACCGGCACCGAGCGCCTGGTGGTGCTCGCGGAAATGCGCGATACCGACGCCTCGCGCCACGACGACCTGAAGCGCATGATCAACGAGCTGGCGGTGAGCCTGGTCGGCGCGCCGGCCGACGACATCGTCCTGGCGCCGCCGGCGACCGTGCCCAAGACCTCGAGCGGCAAGATCCGCCGCGTGGCGGCGCGCGAATTCTACGAGCGCGGGCCGACGTCGGTGAAGCCGCAGGCGGTCTGGCTGCAGCTCCTGCGGCTGACGCTCGCCGGCGCCGCGCCACAGTTGCGCCGCACCGGGCGCACCGTGCGCGGCGCGCTGTTTGCGCTGCGCGTGTATGTGGCTTTCGGGTTGCTCTTCCCGTTCGCGCTTGCCACCGCGGCAATTACCGGGCCGCGCACCTCCTGGCGCGTTGGCGGGGCGGTGTGCCGCGCGTTCCTGCGCGCTGCGGGCATTCCGCTCGTCGTGCGCGGCGTGCAGCAGATTCCCGCCGGCCCGGCGGTGCTGGCCGTCAACCACACCAGCTACCTCGATGCCCTGGTGCTGGTCGCGGTGCTCGGGCCGCGGGTTTATGCCTTCGTGGCCAAGCGCGAATTCCAGGACAATCTGCTGATGCGGTTGCTCCTCAAGGGCTTCGGCACGATCTTCGTCGAGCGCTTCGACGTGCAGAAAAGCGCCGAGCACGCCGACGTGCTGGTCGAGGCGGCGCGCTCTGGCGCCTCCATCGTCATCTTTCCGGAGGGCACGCTGACGCGCAACACCGGGCTGACGGCGTTCCGCGCCGGCGCCTTCCAGGTGGCGGCGCAGGCGGGCGTGCCGGTGGTGCCGGTGGCCTTGCGCGGCGTACGCTCGGTGCTGCGCGACGGCACCTGGTACGCGCGGCGCGCGCCGATTGCCGTGACGGTCTGCGCCCCCGTTGCCCCCGACGGCGAAGACTGGGCGGCGACAGTGCGCCTGCGCGACCGCGTTCGCGCCGATATCCTGCAGCACTGCGGCGAACCCGATCTCGCGCCTGCCGCGAGCAAGGACGACGCTATTTCTTGACCGCGTCCTCGAGAAAGCGCTCCAGGGCGCGCACCGGCTCGGCATCGCCATACAGGCCGGCACGGCTCGCGATCAGGCGCTCGCGCACCTCGCCCCAGTAGGCGGCGTCCCGCGCCAGCTTCACCGCGATCTCCACGTATTCCGCCTCCGAGCCGGCGACCAGCTCGTCCAGCCCCATGCGGCGCAGGATGCCGCTTGCCAGCCGCCCGCGCAGAAACTGCCCTTCCCAGGCGACGACCGGCAGCCCGCATTCGATCGCCTGAAGGGTGCTGTTGAAACCGGAAAAGCCCATGGTGTCGAGATAGACGTCGGCCTGCTGCATCAAGCCGACGAAGGCGGCCCGAGTCTGCCAGGGCACGAAGGCGGCATGCTCGGACAGCTCGAGCCCGGCCGACTCGAAGGCCCTGGCCATGCGAGCGCGCACGCGCTCCATCAGCGCCTGCGGCTGCGGCACGAAGAAGACGAGCTGGCACTCCCCCAGCTGCCGTGCGATTTGCGCGAATACGGCATCGTGTCGCGGCGTGTACTTGAACGGCGCCCCGGCGCAGACGAGCAGCGGCATCCCCTCGCGGATGCCCAGCGAAGCGAGAGCGATCTCCGCGGCAGGCGACTTGGGCGGTGTGTAGCAGCAGCCCAGTCTCGGCAGGCGCACCAGGCGCTCCGTGTAGTGGGCGTCGGCCGGCGCCGGCTCGAGCGCGTCGGCGGAAAGGAAGTAGTCCATCGTCGGCAGGCCCGTTGTCAGCGGATGGCCCCACGCGGCCGCCTGCACCGGCGCGAGCCTGAGGCTCGCCAGCTTGGCGGTGAGCGGGTCCATGCCGACCTCGGGGTAGAGCAGAACATCGAGCTGGTGTCCGAGGATCAGCTGCGTCCACTCGACGAGGTCGGACTTGCCGTAGGTGTAGTGCGTCACCATCGTCTTGGCGAGCGCGGTCTCGACGTCGTGCGCGGATCCGAGGTGGAACAGCCGCACGTCGAACCGCGAGCGGTCGAGGTGCTGCAGCCAGCCCTTCACGAGCGCGTTCCACACGGAGTGGTCGTGCACGTGGGCCGACACGATGCCGACGCGCATTTCGGCGCGCGTGATGCGCGCCGGCGCCGCGAGTCCGGTGGCCTGCTGCCACGCGCCCATCAGGCGCGCGCTGAGCCCGCCGTAGCGCGCCATGCGCTCGCGATGGTTGCCCTCGTGATAGGCGAGGTAGAAAGGCTGCTGCGTGCCCACCGCGCGCGCCGTCTTTTCAGGACCGCGCTCGCGGCACCAGCGCTCGAGCTCGCCGAGCTCTGCGTCGAATGCGGCACGGCTGCGTTCCAGCTCGGCCTCGTCTTCGGCCACCATGGGCAGCCGCGACATGGCGAGCGCCCAGCGCGCTTCGGCGAAGTCCGGGTCCAGCTCGAGCGCGCGGCGGTAGCAGGCGAGCGCGCCCGCACCATCGCCCATCCCCTTCAATGCGTTGCCGAGATCGAAATGCGCCTCCGCCTGGTCGGGCTGCATTTCCAGGAGCGCGCGGTAGGCGGTTGCCGCGTCCGCCAACCGGCCGCTTTCGCGCAGGAGCTTGGCGTAGTTGAACCGTGCGACGGCGAATTCGGGGCGCAGGCGTGCGGCCTCGGCGTAGCAGCGCAGCGCCTCTTCGGTCTTGCCCTGGTCCTTGAGCACGTTGCCCAGGTTGTTGTACGCGTGGACCAGCTGCGGATCGAGCTCGATCGCGGCGCGGTAGGCGGCCGCCGCCTCGTCCATGAAGCCCTTCTTGCCCAGGACATTGCCGGCATTGAAGCGCGCCGCGGGGAAATCGGGCCGCAGTGCCACGGCGCGCTGCGCCGAGGCAAGCGCCTCGTCGAGCCTTCCGGCATCGGCCAGGGCGGCGCCGAGGCTGTTGTGCGCCTCGGCCCACTCGGGATCCGATTCGGTGGCGCGGCGCAAGGCCTGCAACGCCTCTTCGCCGCGGCCCAGGCGCTGCAGCGCCACGCCGAGGTTGTAGTGGGCCGCGGCGTACTCCGGCCAGAGCGCCGCGGCTTCGCGAAAAGACGCGGCGGCCTCCTCCAGCTTGCCCAGCTGGCGCCAGGCCTCGCCGAGGTTATTGCGTGCGCCGGGGTCCCGGGGCGCCAGCCGGACAGCGTGCTGCAGACGCTCCGCGGCCTCATCGGGGCGCCCGCCCTGCAGCGCCAGCACGCCCAGCATGTGCACCGCGTCGAAATGGTCAGGATTGGCGGCGAGCACTGCGGCGTACCCGGCCTGCGCCTCGTCGAGGCGCCCGGCGCGGTGCAGCGCGTAGGCCTCGGCGAGCGGCTCCGGCGCCGCGTTGGCCGGCGCCTTTCGGCCGAAGAGCCTCTCGAGCATGCCCGGCGTCAGGCGCCCGGCTTGCCCGCCTGCCGCGACGCCAGGGTGGCAACGGTGACCAGCTCGTAGCTCAGCGCGTCGGTGAACTCCGGCGCGTAGCCCGCCTC
>JAOTWE010000228.1 GCA_029863065.1 Betaproteobacteria bacterium | reverse complement strand
ATTTTAAGTCCCTTGCGTCTACCAGTTTCGCCACCCGGGCGGCGGCAGGAAAAGGGAAACCTGGAGGCGGGAGTCGGAATCGAACCGGCGTCCACGGCTTTGCAGGCCGCTGCATGACCACTCTGCCATCCCGCCAGGGGACGCGCTGGAACCAGGGCAGGCCTTGCGGCCTCCCCTAGCCTAAACTGGAGCGGGAGACGAGTCTCGAACTCGCGACCTCAACCTTGGCAAGGTTGCGCTCTACCAACTGAGCTACTCCCGCGTCTTAGGGCCGCAGATTATATCTCATCCACTTGCGTAAGGCAGCGCGCGGCGCAGGTAATGCACCATGGAAATCACCGTCAGAACCGCCGCGATATTGATGAGCACCGTTCCGAGCCACTGCGTACTGATCATGCCGAAAAGCGTATCGTGGTAAAGCAGCAGCGGAATCGCCACCATCTGGGTCACCGTCTTCACCTTGCCGACGTAGGCTACGGCAACGCTGCCCGACTGCCCGAGCTTCGCCATCCATTCGCGCAGCGCTGAGATTGCGATCTCGCGGCCGATGATGATCAGCGCAATCACCGGCTCCACGCGTTCCAGCTGCAGCAGGACGATGAGCGCGGCGGCGACGATCAGCTTGTCGGCGACCGGGTCGAGAAACGCGCCGAAAGCCGAGGTTTGATTGAGCGCCCGCGCCAGATAGCCGTCCAGCCAGTCGCTCAAGGCGGCGACGACGAAGACCGCGCAGGCGGCGACGTTCTTGCCACCCGGGGCCAGCCATTCATCAGGCGCGTAGAAAATGCCGATCAGCAGAGGAATCAGAATGATGCGCAACCAGGTGATGAGATTGGGTAGATTAAGCGGCATCAGTGCAGCGCCTTGTAGATTCGTTCCGCAAGCGGCCGGCTGATGCCCGCTACCCGCATGAGTTCGTCAATAGCCGCCGCCTGCACCTCGCGCAAGCCGCCGAAATGGGCGAGCAACCGTTGGCGGCGCTGGGCGCCGATGCCGGGAATTTGCGTCAACGCCGATGCGGTGCGCGTCTTGGCGCGCCGCGCGCGATGGCCAAGGATGGCGAAACGGTGCGCCTCATCGCGGATCTGCTGGACCAGGTGCAGGCCCGGGTGCGTGGGCGGCAGGCTGAGGGCGGCGCTCTCGGCCTCGATGACCAGTTCCTCGAATCCGGGCTTGCGCTCGAAGCCCTTGGCAACCCCGACTACGCTCACATCGTTCAACCCGAGCTCGGCCAGAACCGTCCGCGCTACCGTGGCCTGGCCCTTGCCGCCGTCAACCAGCACCAGGTCGGGGACCTTGCCGGCCTGCGCGCTCACCCGCTCATAGCGCCGCGCGAGCACCTGGCGCATCGCCGCATAATCGTCGCCCGGCGTCGTGCCGCGCACGTTGAAGCGGCGATATTCGCCCTTTTGCATGGCATGCCGGTCGTAGACAACGCAGGATGCCACCGTCGCCTCGCCCATCGTGTGGCTGACGTCAAAGCACTCAATGCGTTGCACGGTTTCGGGAAGATGGAGGGCTTCGCGCAGCGCCGCCAGGCGCGCTTCCTGAGCACTTTTCTCGCGAACCCGTTGCAGCAGTGCAAGCTGTGCGTTTTTCGCCGCCATTTCCAGCCATACGCGACGCTCGCCCTGCGTCGGCACTACGGCGTCGAATTCCACGGCATGGCTTGCCAGTACCAGAGGCGGTTGCGGCTGTTCGATGTAATGCTGCTCCAAGAACGCCTGCAGCACTTCGGCAGGACCGGCGGCATCGGCATTCGCCGGAAAGAGGCTGCGGTCGCCGACATGGCGACCGGCGCGGATCATCGCCAGGTTGACGCACACGGCTCCGTCCTGCTCGGCACAGGCAACGACGTCGGCGTCGACACCGCGGTTCGATTCGACGTACTGCCGCGCCTGCACGCGCGACAGGGCCCGCACCTGGTCGCGATATATGGCCGCCTGCTCGTATTGGCGCGCTTCCGCGGCCGCCTGCATCCTCCGGGTCAGTCTTTGAGCTACATCGTCTTCGCGTCCGCGCAGGAAAAGCGTCGCGTGCTCTACGTCCTCGCCATATTCGCCCTCGCCGATCAGGCCGGTGCACGGCGCCGTGCAGCGGCGGATCTGGTGCAACAGGCAGGGCCGCGACCGGTTCTCGAATACCGCATCCTCGCAAGTGCGAAGGCGAAACACGCGCTGCAGCAGCTGGATACTCTCGCGCACCGCGTAGGCATGCGGAAAAGGGCCGAAATAGCGGCTGCGGGCATCGCGCGCGCCGCGGTGAAAACCCAGGCGCGGAAAGCGGTGCGCCGTGATCATGAGGTACGGGTAGGACTTGTCGTCGCGGAAGACGATGTTGTAGCGCGGCGCCAGGCTCTTGATGAAGTTGTTTTCGAGCAGCAGCGCCTCGTCCTCGGAGCGGGTCGCCGTGATTTCGATGCGCGCGAGCTGGGAAAGCATCATGCGGATGCGAGGACTGCCAGAATTCTTCTGAAAATAGGAAGCGACGCGCTTCCTGAGATCGCGTGCCTTGCCGACGTAAAGGGCCTCGCCGCCGGCGCCGAGCATGCGGTAGACGCCGGGCAGATTCGGCAGGCCGCCGACGAAGCGCTTGGCGTCGAATTGCGCGGTGTCCATGGCAGGCGAATTCTAGCGCCGCCCCTCGGAATCAGTGTAAAATTCGCGCCTTTTTCCGCACGGCGAGTCGGTCATGGCCAAGGTCTCCGCAGTCGAAATCCGCGTCGGCAATCTCATCGAATGGGACAAGCGCGTCTGGCGAGTGCTGAAGTGCTACCACGTGCACGTCGGCGGCCGCGGCGGTGCGTTCATGCAGGTGGAGATGAAGGACATCGAGTCCGGCACCAAGACCAACCAGCGCTTCCGCACCGAGGACAGGGTGGAGCGTGCCTTCGTCGATGCACGCGCGATGGAATTTCTGTATCAGGACGGCGACAGCTACGTGTTCATGGACAAGGTGAATTACGAGCAATTGCAGCTGCCCGCCGAGTTCCTCGAGGGGCAGGCGGGTTACCTGCTGCCCAATGCCGAGGTGCAGATCAATTTCTACAATGGCCGTGCGATCGGCATCGGCATTCCGCCGTCGGTCGTGCTCACGGTCACCGATACCGAGCCCGGAATCCGCAACGCCACCGCCACCAACACGTTCAAGCCGGCGACGCTGGAGACGGGCATCACCGTGCAAGTGCCGCCCTTCATCAATAAGGGCGAAAAGATCAAGGTCGACACCAACGAAGGCACGTACATGGAGCGCGCCTAGGCGAGCCGGCGAAGGGCGCCCTGCGCGTCACGGTAGGCCACGCTTCGCCTAAGATCTCGTCCCCCGTGGTGCCGCATTCTGTCGGCGCGCTCCACCGATGCGAGTACGCTCTCCTGCAGCGACTGCAGCAGGCGATCCTGGCCCTCAGGGTCCCCGCATAACAGCACCATGTCGCAGCCCGCGTTCAGCGCGGCGTGCGCCCGCTCGGCGACGCCGCCGGCGGTGCTCGCGCCTTCCATCGACAAGTCGTCGCTGAACACCAGCCCGTTGAATCCAAGCCTGCCGCGCAGCACCTCCTGAAGCCAAACGCGCGAGTAGCCTGCCGGCTCGGCGTCGATTTTCGGGTAGATCACGTGTGCGGGCATGACTCCCGCCAACCCCGCCTGAATGGTAGGCCCGTAGGGCACCAGGTCCTTGCGCAGGATTTCGGACAGTGGGCGATCGTCCGTCGGAACTGCGGTGTGCGAATCCGCGGTGGCGTAGCCGTGCCCCGGGAAATGCTTGCCCACGGCGCCCATGCCGCCATCGGCCAGGCCTCCCACGAGTGCGGCCCCCAGCGCACCTACGGCGAGCGGGTCGTAGTGCAAGGCGCGGTCGCCGATCACCGAACTTGCGCCGTAGTCGAGATCCAGCACGGGAGTGAAGCTGAAGTCGAGGCCGTGCGCGGCCAGTTCCGATCCGATGACGTAGCCGGCGGCGTGCGCCGCCGCCCTGCCGGCTTCGCGGTCCCGGTCCCATAGGTGTCCGAGCGAGCGCATTGGCGGCAGCGCGGTGAAGCCCTCCTTGAACCGCTGTACGCGGCCGCCTTCGTGGTCCACGCCAATCAGCAACCGGGGCTCGCGCAGTGCGCGGATGTCCTGAGTCAGCGCCTGCAGCTGCGCGGGTGACTCGAAATTACGGGCGAATAGAATGACGCCGCCCACCGCGGGATGCCGCAGGCGTCGGACGTCGTCCTCGGTCAGCGCCGCTCCCGCGGGATCGAGCACCACTGGCCCAAGCGGCAAACGCGCCCTTACGCGTCGCATTCGAGAATCACCGTCGCCGCAGCCAGGCCGCGCTCGTCGCTCAAGCTCAGGTGGCAGCGGCGGATGCCGCGCGTCTGGAGCAGCGCCGCCAGAGGCGCGGAGAATTCGAGCTGCGGCTTGCCCGAGCGCAGGTTGCTGACCCAGACCCCGTGCCAATTGGCCGGCGCCCGGATGCCGGTGCCCAATGCCTTGGTAAAGGCCTCCTTGGCTGCGAAGCGCTTGGCAAGGTAGGCCGCCGGCTTGGCATGCGCCCGGAAGCGACGCAGCTCAGGCTCGCACAGGACGCGTTGCGCGAACCGCAATCCGAAACGCGACAGCGCCCGCTCAATGCGCGGAATTTCGATCAGGTCGGTGCCGACACCGTAGATCACCGCACTGCCTGCACCATCAGTCTCTTCATCTCGCGTACCGCCTCGCGCATGCCGACGAACACGGCGCGGCTGACGATGGCGTGGCCGATGTGCAGCTCGCGCAGCCCGGGCAGGCGGGCCACTGGCTCGACGTTGAAATAGTTGAGCGCGTGTCCGGCGTTGAAACGCATGCCGAGCGCGCGGATCGCTTCCCCGGCTCGGCGGATCTTCGCCAGCTCGGACTGCACCGCCGGGCTCTCTGCGTCCCTGCCCTTCGAGTGAAACGCCGCCGCATAAGGACCGGTGTGGACTTCACATACCGAGGCGCCGATACGGTAGGCGGCCTCGACTTGACGCGCATCGGCGTCAATAAACACCGAGACGATGATTCCCGCCGCGGCCAGGCGCTCGACC
>JAOTWE010000017.1 GCA_029863065.1 Betaproteobacteria bacterium | reverse complement strand
CACCGCGGCGTCGACCACCTTGACCATCACCGGGGTGATGTCGATGCCCGTGCCGTCGCCCTCGATGAAGGGGATGACGGGGTTGTCGGGCACCGCCAGGGAGAAGTCCTTGTTGACGCGAATTTTCTCCCCCGTGGCGGGGACCTGGATGTGCTTGTACGGCATGGATGCTCCTGCGCAGGCGGATAGGGAAGTCCGAATTATAGAGGATAACCGCGCCAAATCATTGCCTTAGCCGTGCTGCCAGCGCCGTGTCAACCAATCTGGCGGCCGCGCGTTACTGGTTCAGGGAGCAAGGCGGCGGAGCCGCCGCGCCAACCCGCTGTGCTGCATTCCAACTTTCAGGAGACTTAGATGCGCAAGCTGCTGTCCGCCGTGTTCGCCGCCATGTTCTTGGCCGTAACCGCCTCCGCCTTCGTCGCGACGAGCGCCGTGGCCCAGGAGAAGAAAGAAGAGATGAAGACGGAGAAAAAGTCCGTGAAAAAGGCCGCCAAGAAGAAGGCCGCCAAGAAAGAAGTGAAGACGGAAGGCGAAAAGAAGCAGTCGCTCACCTCTTCCGGAAAAAGGGCAGGGAAGTTACCCTGCCCTTTTTTTCGTCCATGCGACGCCTACTTTGCGCATTCCTGCTTGCCGCCGGGGCAGCCGCGGCTCAGCAGCCGCCGCTGCCCACGGTGACGCTCGGCGCGGGCATGCACCTGATCCACGCCGAGGTCGCCGACCGCGACGCCGCGCGCGCGCTCGGGCTCATGCAGCGCGCCGCGCTTGCGCCGAACGGCGGCATGCTGTTCGTGTTCGAGGAACGCGGCCTGCACTGCATGTGGATGAAGAACACGCCGCTGCCGCTGTCCGTGGCCTTTGTCGACGAGCGCGGCGTCATCGTCAACATCGCGGACATGCAGCCGCTCACCGAGGAGTCGCACTGCGCGAAGCGGCCGGCGCGCTTCGCGCTGGAAATGGCACAGGGCTGGTTCGCCGCGCGCGGCATCCGCGCAGGCACGCGCCTGCGCGGGCTGGAGCAGCTGGCGCCGCGCTAGCGGCCTACAGGCCGCCGTTCTGCTGGGCCACCATGAAGTAGAGCAGCGGGATCGACAGCAGCGTGTTGAGGCGCGAGGTGAGCATGGCCTTGCGCGCCGCGGCCGCTTTTTCCTCGGCGGCGACCTGCACCATGCCGAGCGCCTTCTTCTGGTTCGGCCAGATAATGAACCAGACGTTGAACGCCATCACCAGTCCGAACCACATGCCGAGGCCGATGGCGGTGAACGGGCGTTGCAGCGACAGGGCCTGCACCAGGTACTGGTTCATGGCACCGAGAATGAGCCCGGTGACCACGGTGGCGAGCGCCGCCCAGCGGAACCAGAACAGCGCCGAGGGCGCGATGACCTTGCTGATGGCGGGCTTCTGGTCGTCCGGGATCTTCGGCATCGACGGCGTCTGCACGAAATTGAAGTACCACAGCAGGCCGATCCACATGACCCCGGATAGCACGTGCAGCCAGCGCATGAAGAACGCCCACCACGCGTGGCTCGACAGGTCGATCCCGGCGCCGGTGGCCTGGCCGACGATGAGCACGATGACCACCAGAACCACGATGCCGGCGATGACGGTGCGGCTGAGGGATTGCAGTATCGCGCCCATGGAAATCTCCTTTGCGTGCCTATGGTTAAGGGCGAAAAAAGTCTAGCATAGCTAGTGCCCGAGGATCTGGCTGAGAAACAGGCGCGCGCGCTCCGTGCGCGGCGCCTCGAAAAAGGTCTTCGGCGCGGCCGACTCGACGATTTCGCCCTGGTCCATGAACACGACGCGGTCGGCCACGGTGCGCGCAAAACCCATCTCGTGGGTCACGACCACCATGGTCATGCCTTCGGCGGCGAGCTCGACCATCACGTCGAGCACCTCCTTGATCATCTCCGGGTCGAGCGCCGAGGTGGGCTCGTCGAACAGCATGATTTTCGGCTTCATCGCCAGCGCCCGGGCAATGGCCACGCGCTGCTGCTGGCCGCCCGAGAGCTGCGCCGGGTACTTGTGCGCCTGCTCGGCGATGCGCACGCGCTCCAGGAGCTGCAGCGCGAGCGCATCGGCGTCCTTCTTCGGCAGGCGCCGCACCCACACCGGGGCGAGCGTCAGGTTCTCCATCGCCGTGAGATGCGGGAACAGGTTGAAGCTCTGGAACACCATGCCGACCTCGCTGCGCACGGCCTCGATTGTCTTGGGGTCGTTCTTCAGTTCGATGCCGTCCACCGTCACCTTGCCCGCCTGAGAGGGCTCGAGCCCGTTCACCAGGCGCACCAGCGTCGACTTGCCCGAGCCCGACGGGCCGCAGAGGACGATCTTTTCTCCCTGGGCGACGGCGAGGTCGACATTCTTGAGCACCTGGAACTGGCCGAACCACTTGCCAACGGCGCGCATTTCGATCATCGGCTTGTCCGCCATTTCAGACCCCCCTCTCCGTACGCGCGTGGCCGCGCTCCAGTTCGCGCTCCAGATCCTGGCTGTAGCGCGACATGGCGAAGCAAAACGCGAAGTAGACCAGCGCCGCGAACAGGTAGGCCTCGACGCCGAACCCGCTCCAGGCCGGCTCGCCGAGCGCCACCTTGATCGACGTCAGCAGGTCGAACAGGCCGATGATCACCACCAGTGAAGTATCCTTGAAAAAGGCGATGAAAGTGTTCACCAGCGGCGGGATGGAGATGCGCAGCGCCTGCGGCAGGATCACCAGCAGCGTCTTCCTCCAGTAGGGCAGGCCGAGCGCGTCGGCGGCTTCGCCCTGGCCATGCGGGATCGCCTGTAGCCCGCCGCGCACCACCTCCGCGAGGTAAGCGGCGGCGAACACGATCATGGCGAGGAGCGCGCGCAGCAGCTTGTCGATGTTCACGCCCTCGGGCAGGAACAGGGGCAGCATCACCGAGGCCATGAACAAGAGCGAGATCAACGGTACGCCGCGCACCAACTCGATCCACAGGACGCTCAGTGCGCGTACCGCCGGCAGCTTCGAGCGCCGCCCGAGCGCCAGCAGTATGGAGAGCGGGAACGCGAAGGCGATGCCGAAGGTGGCGAGCAGCAGGGTCAGCGCCAATCCGCCCCAGCGCTCGTTCTCCACATAGGCCAGGCCGGCGGTTCCGCCCCACATCAGCAGGCCGATGAGGGCGAGTCCGCCAATCCAGGCGAGCGCCAGTGCCGGTCGCCAGAAGCGGCGCAGCGCGCTCGCCACGTACAGCGCGATCAGCAGCAGGATCGCCAGCCCGGGTCGCCATTGGTGCTCGAAGGGGTAGGTGCCGAAGAGGATGAAGCGGTGCTTCTCCGCGATCAGTGCCCAGCACGCCCCCGCGCCTTCGGCGCGGCAGGGGCGCGAATCGGGAGAAACCCAAACGGCGTCGATGAGCGCCCACTGCACGAACGGCGGCACCAGCTTCCACGCCAGCCAGAGAATGGCAAGCGTGGCGATGGCGCTCGCCCAGTTGCCGAACAGGTTCTCTCGCACCCACCTCACGCTCGCGCTCCCTTCAGTGCGATGCGCTTGTTGTACCAGTTCATCAGCACGGAGATCGACAGGCTGATCGACAGGTACACCGCCATGATGATGGCGATGCCCTCGATGGCCTGGCCGGTCTGGTTCATCGTCGTGTTGGCGATGGACACCAGGTCGGGATAGCCGATGGCCACGGCGAGCGAGCTGTTCTTGGTCAGGTTGAGGTACTGGCTGGTGAGCGGCGGAATGATCACGCGCAGCGCCTGCGGCAGGATCACCAGGCGCATGGTGCGCGGGCGCGGCAGGCCGAGCGAGTAGGCAGCCTCGAACTGGCCGCGGTCCACCGCCTGCACGCCGGCGCGCACGATCTCGGCGATGAACGCGGCGGTATACAGCGTGAGGCCGCCGAGCAAGGTGGCGAACTCGGGGGAGAGCACGGCGCCGCCCGTGAAATTGAAGCCCTGCAGACTCGGCCGCGCCAGGGCGAGCGGCGCGCCCGCCGCGAGAAACACCACGAGCGGCAGGCCAAGCACCAGCGCCGCGCCGGCGGCAAAGGCCGGGAACGGCTGACCGGTCAGCGCCTGGCGCCGGCGCGCCCAGCGCGCGACCAGCCACGCCAGAACCATGCCGGCGAGCAGCGCCACACCGATCCAGGCGTGCGCCGCGTGCGGCTGCAGCACGGGAAAGGCGAAACCGCGATTGCTGAGGAACACGCCCGGCAAGGGGCTGAGCGCAGCGCGCGGTCCGGGCAGATTCTCCGTGATCACCGCGTAGAGAAAGAAAAGCTGCACCAGCAGCGGCACGTTGCGCAGCAATTCGACGTAACCTGCCGCGAATTTCGCCAGCAGCCAGTTGCGCGACAGGCGCGCGAGCCCCAGCAGCGTGCCGAGCACCGTGGCGAGCACGACGCCGATCAGGGCGACGCGAAAGGTATTGATGAGGCCGATGAGAATCGCGCGGGCGTAGCTGTCGGCCGCGCCATAAGAAAGGAACGGTGATTCGCCGATCTCGAAGCCGGCCTCGCGCGCGAGGAAGCCAAAGCCGCTCGCGATCCTGCGCGCCTCGAGGTTTGCTACGGTATTGCTGGCGAGGTACCAGACGACAAACGCCACCGCCGCCAGCAGCGCGAGCTGGGCGGCGACGGCGCGCGCGCGCACGGCGCGCTCTAGCGAATGGGCGGCGCGTACATCAGGCCGCCGTTGGTCCAGAGGTTGTTGATGCCGCGCTCGAAGCCGAGCGGCGCGAGGTTGGTCTCGAACGACTCGCCGTAGTTGCCGACCTGCTTGACGACGTTGTAGGCCCAGCGATTGTCGAGCGACATCATCTTGCCGATGTCGCCGGTCGCGCCGACGAAGCGCTGGATCGACGGATTGGTGCTGGTGAGGTTTTGCTCGATGTTCTTCGAGGTCAGGCCCAGCTCTTCAGCCTCGAGCATCGCGAACAGCGTCCATTTGACGATGTCGTACCAGCGGTCGTCGCCGTGCCGCACCACCGGCCCGAGCGGCTCCTTGGAGATGACCTCGGGCAGGATGACGTGGTCGGCGGGTTTGGGCGCGCGCGAGCCGCGCGTTGACACCAGGCCCGAGACGTCGGTGGTGAATACGTCGCAGCGCCCCGAAAAATAGGCGTTGGTGACCTCCTCCAGCTTCTCGATCACCACCGGCTTGAAGCTCATCTTGTTGGCGCGGAAGTAGTCGGCGAGGTTGAGCTCGGTGGTGGTGCCCGGCTGCACGCAGATGGTCGCGCCGTTGAGCTGCTTGGCGCTGGTCACGCCGAGCTTTTTCGGCACCATGAAGCCCTGGCCGTCGTAGTAGTTGACGCCGACGAAGTTGAGCCCGAGGCTGGTGTCGCGCGTGACGGTCCAGGTGGTGTTGCGCGCCAGCACGTCGATCTCGCCCGACTGCAGGGCGGTGAAGCGCTGCTGGGCGGTGAGCGGCGTGTAGCGCACCTTGGTGGCGTCGCCGAACACGGCGGCGGCGATTGCGCGGCAAGCGTCGACATCGATGCCCTTCCAGGCGCCGCGCGAATCGGGCTGCGAAAAGCCCGCCAGGCCGGTGTTGACCCCGCATTGCACGTAGCCCTTGGACTTCACTGCGTCGAGCGTGGACTGGGCGTGCAGGGTGCTGCTGGCGAAGGCGGCGACGGCGCATACGGCGACGGCGAGGCGTACTTTCATGGGGACCCCCTTGGGAATGGTGTCGCGCAGTCTATGCCGGCCGCCGGGCGATTTGCAACCGGCGCCTTCAGGCGTCCTCGCGCAGAGGCCGCGTCGGGCACTCCTCGAAAATGCGCGCGCGGCAGCGCGCGCAGATGCCGGGGTCGAGCTTCTCGAAAATGCGCGCGACCGCCTCGCGCTTGTCACGGAACACGGCGTCCTCGCCGATTTCCCCGAGGAAGCCGCCGTTGCGCAGCACGCGCTCCGCGGGCTGGCGCAGGCCCTCCAGCCAGAGCCGCCCGCCGCCCCAGCGCCTGGCGCGCGCCTCGCGCGCCAGAACCTCACCGCCGGCGATGTCGAGGAAGTTGATGTTGCGCGCCACGACCAGCAGGTGCTTCTGCTCCCGCGCCACCTCGCGCAGCGTCTCGAAATGCGTCTCGACGTGATCCGTCGCGCCAAAGTAGATCGACCCCTCGATGCTCATGATCTTGAGCTGCGGGCATTCGGCGATGCCCCGCGCCACGGGCCCGAAGCGGCGCACGCTGTGGCGCGGGTCCGGGGCCATGGCACGCATTTGCGGCCGCGAGGTGCGATTGAGGTACACGAGCAGCGACAGCGTCACCCCCACCAGGATGGCGACCTCCAGATTCATGAGCAGGGTCGCGGCGAAGGTGAACATGAGCACCGTCGCCTCGCTGCGGCTCGCGCGCAGGATGGCGCGCAGCGCGGCGACGTCGAACAAGCCCCAGGCCACCATGAACAGCAGCGCCGCCATCGACGCAAGCGGCAGGTAGGCGAGCAGCGGCGCGACCGCGAAGGCCACCGCGACCAGCAGCGGCGCCGACAGCGCCGCGGCGAGCGGCGTGCGTGCCCCCGCCTCGTAGTTCAGGCCCGAGCGGTTGAACGAGGCCGAGCACGGATAGCCGGAGAACACGCTCGCCGCCACGTTCGCCAGGCCCTGGCCGACGAACTCCTGGTTGGCGTCAATGCGCTGGCCGGCGCGCAACCCCACCGCACGCGCGACCGACATGGCCTCGGTGAGCGAGAGCAGCGTGACGCCGAAAGCAATGCCCATCAGCGATTTCACCGTGTCGGCGGAGAGGTCCGGCACCGACAGCGAGGGCAGCGCGCCCGGCAGCGGGCCCAGGGTGCGGATGCCCGTGTGCTCGGGCGTCAGCAACAGATTGAGCGCGAAGCCGGCGCAGCCGCCAACCGCCAGCGCGACGATCATGTAAGGCGCCTTGGGCAGGACGCGCCTGGCCAGCGCGCCCGCAGCCAGTGTCACGAGGCCGATCAGCACCGCGTAGGGGTTGGCCTCGAGCGCCTGGGAGAAGAAAGAGCGCATCGTGGACAGAAACGAGCTCCCGGTTTCGACGTGCACGCCGAAGAAATTGCGCAGCTGGCTGGCGACGATGAGCACCGCTGCACCCGCGGTGAAGCCAACCACCACGGTATGCGAGACGAAATTGACCAGGCGGCCCATGCGCAGCAGGCCCATGGCCAGCATGATCGCGCCGGACATGAAAGCAATGGTAAACGCGAGACTGACGTACTGCGTCGAACCCGGCACCGCGAGCGGCGTCAGCGTCGCAAACACGTACAGGGACACGGCGTTGGTCGGCCCGGTGACCGCATGCCGGGAGGATCCGAACAAGGCTGCCACCGCCGCCGGCACCATGGCACAGTAAAGCCCGTACTGCGGCGGCAGGCCGGCAAGCGTGGCGAACGCCACGCCCTGCGGCAGCACGACGATGGCGCCGATCAGTGCTGCCGTAGCGTCCGCTCGCAGCGTGGCGCGCGTGACGCGCGGCCACCAGGCAAGAAACGGCAGGAATTTCGCGAGTGCGGGCAGGGGCGGCAAGGAGGCAGGAATCTTCTCGTATTGGCGCAATATTAGCTAACATAGCCGCGCATGCCCCGCCTTGCCGCGAACCTGTCGCTGCTGTTTCCCGAGGTGCCGTTCCTCGAGCGCTTCGCGGCGGCGGCGCGCGCGGGGTTCCGCTACGTCGAATACCAGTTCCCTTACGCCCTCGGCAGCGCTGCGGAAGTGGCCGCACGCGCGCGCGACGCCGGCGTCGAAGTGGTGCTGCACAATCTCCCTGCCGGCGATTTCGCGAAAGGCGACCGCGGCATCGCCTGCCAGCCCGCGCGATCCGGAGAATTCCGCGAAGGCGTGGAGCGCGCCATCGAGTACGCCAGGGCCGCCGGCTGCCCGCGGCTGAACGCCCTCGCCGGCGTCGCGCCCGTGGGCGTCGCGCCGGAACTCTTGTTCGAGACGCTGGTAGAAAATCTGCGCTACGCGGCGGCAAAGCTCAAGGCCGCGGGCCTCACGCTGCTCACCGAGCCGGCGAACCCGCGCACCATCCCGGATTTCTTCCTCAACAGCTCGCGCCAGGCCATCGAGGTGCTCGACGCCGTCGGCGCCGACAACGCCATGCTGCAGTACGACATCTTCCACATGCAGATCGTGGAGGGCGACCTCGCCAAGACCATCGAGCGGCTGCTGCCGAGGATCGGCCACATGCAGCTCGCTGACGTGCCCGATCGGAACGAGCCGGGCACGGGCGAGATCAATTTCGATTTCCTGCTGTCGCACATCGACCGCCTGGGCTACCGCGGGTGGATGGGCTGCGAGTACCTCCCGAAGGGGGACACGGTCGCGGGGCTCGCATGGGCGAAGCGCTACCTGTAGCGACGCGCGAGCGCCAGCGCGCAGTGGCGCAGGCGCTGCGCGCTTTCCTGCCGGAACGCTCCGTGCTGTGGCAGGAGGAAGACACGCGGCCCTACGAGTGTGACGGGCTCACCGCGTATCGCCAGGTGCCGATGGTGGTGGCGCTGCCGGAGACCGAGGCGCAGGTGCAGCAGATCCTGCGCGCCTGCCACGCGCTGGGGGTGCCGGTGGTGCCGCGGGGGGCGGGCACGGGGCTGTCGGGCGGCGCGCTGCCGCCAGGCGACGGCGTACTGCTGTCGCTCGCCAAGTTCATGCGCATCGTGCGCGTCGATCCCGTGGCGCGCATCGCGGTCGTGCAGCCCGGCGTGCGAAACCTCGCCATTTCGGACGCGGCTGCGCCTTTCGGGCTCTACTACGCGCCGGACCCGTCGAGCCAGATCGCCTGCACCATCGGCGGCAACGTCGCTGAGAACTCGGGCGGCGTGCACTGCCTCAAGTACGGGCTCACGGTGCACAACGTGCTGCGCGTGCGCGGCTACACCATGGACGGCGAGCCGCTCGACCTGGGCTCCGAAGCGCTCGACGCTCCGGGCCTCGACCTTCTCGCGCTCATCGTCGGCTCTGAGGGCATGCTGGCCGTCACCACCGAGATCACGGTCAAGCTGCTGCCCAAGCCGCCTGCGGCGCGCGTCATCATGGCCTCGTTCGACGACGTGCAGAAGGCGGGCGACGCGGTCGCCGCGGTGATCGCTGCGGGCATCATCCCGGCGGGACTGGAGATGATGGACCGACCCGCGACGCGCGCCGTCGAGGAGTTCGTCGGCGCGGGCTACGACCTGGAGGCGACGGCGATTCTGCTTTGCGAATCCGACGGCCTGCCCGAGGAGGTGGAAGCCGAGATCGCCAAGGTCAAGGAAGTATTCGAGCGCGCCGGCGCGACGCGCCTCACGGCGTCGAGGGACGAGGCCGAGCGGCTTCGCTTCTGGTCGGGGCGCAAGGCGGCCTTCCCTGCGGTGGGACGCATTTCCCCGGACTACTACTGCATGGACAGCACGGTGCCGAGGGCGCGCATCGGCGAAGTCCTGCGCTTCATCGGCGAGCTGGAGAAGAAATACGGGCTGCGCTGCCCGAACGTCTTCCACGCCGGCGACGGGAATCTGCACCCGCTGATCCTGTTCGACGCCAACGACGCCGACGAGCTGCGGCGCACCGAGGAGTTCGCCGGGGAGGTCATGGAGAAGTGCGTGACGGTGGGCGGCACGATCACCGGCGAGCATGGCGTCGGGGTGGAGAAGATCGACCAGATGTGCGTGCAGTTCAGCGACGCGGAACTCGCACAATTCCACGCCGTGAAGCGCGCCTTCGATCCGGCGGGGCTGCTGAATCCCGGCAAGGCGGTGCCGACGCTCGCGCGCTGCGCCGAATTCGGCCACCGGCATGTGCATGCGGCGGCCGCGCCGGCGCACCCCGGGCTGCCGCGCTTCTGATGCTCGAGCGCCTGCGCGAGCGCATTCGTGGCGCCGCGGCCCGCGGCGCGCCGTTGCGGCTGCGCGGCGGCGGCAGCAAGGACTTCTACGGTGGCGACCCGCGTGGCGAGGTGCTCGACACGCGCGAGCACGCCGGCATCGTGGACTACGAGCCGACCGAGCTGGTGGTGACCGCCCGCTGCGGCACGCCGCTCGCCGAGCTCGAAGGCGCGCTCGCCGCCCAGGGCCAGATGCTCGCCTTCGAACCGCCGCACTACGGCGCCGGCGCGACCCTGGGCGGCTGTGTCGCGGCGGGGCTTTCGGGGCCGCGCCGCGCGGCGGCCGGCGCGCTGCGCGACTTCGTCCTCGGCGTGCGCCTGCTCGACGGCCGTGCGCGCGAGCTCGGCTTCGGCGGACGCGTGATGAAGAACGTGGCCGGCTACGACGTCTCGCGCCTGCTCGCCGGCTCGCTTGGCACGCTCGGCCTGATCCTCGAGGTCTCGCTCAAGGTGCTGCCGCGGCCCGCGGCCGAGCGCACGCTCCGGTTCGAGCTGCCGCAGGACAAGGCGATCGAGTCGCTCAATCGCTGGGCCGGCATGCCGCTGCCGCTGTCGGCGAGCGCCTGGCGCGACGGCGAGCTCGCCGTGCGGCTCTCCGGCGCCGAACGTGCGGTGCAGGCGGCGGCGCAGAAGCTGGGGGGCGAAGCGCTGGATGCGGCGAGCGCCGAGCGCTTCTGGTCGGGAATCCGCGAGCAGAGCGACCCTTTCTTCGCGGGCGAGGCGCCGCTGTGGCGCCTGTCGGTGCCCTCGGCGGCGGCGCCGCTCGAGCTCGCCGGCGAGCTGCTGATCGAATGGGGCGGAGCGCTGCGCTGGCTGCGCTCGGGCGCTGATACCGCAACGGTGCGCGGCGCCGCGGCGCGCGCCGGCGGCCACGCGACGCTGTTTCGCGGCGGCGACAAGGCGGCGGGGGTGTTCGCGCCGCTCGCGCCGGCGCTGTTGCGGCTGCACCGCGAGCTGAAGGCGGCGTTCGATCCGGCGGGCGTGTTCAATCCCGGGCGCCTGCATCCGGACTTCTAGCCGAGCGCCTACGCCTTGGGAACCTTCTTCTCCTGCTCCTTCATGTTGGCGCGCACGAAATCGGCGTATTGCGACTGCGGGTACTTGGCAAGGAGCGTCGCATACAGCTTGAGCGCGTGCTGCGCCTGCCCGGCGTCGCCCGCGCGCACCGCCACTTCGACCAGGCGCTTTTGCGCGCTCACGGTATCGCCGGCGAGCGCGGCGCCGGCGTGCAGTGCCCACGCCGCTTCCATGTACGTGCCCTGCGCGAGCAGCGCGCGGCCCAGGCCCTCCCAGGCGGCGGGCTCGAGCGTGAGCTTGGTGCGCTCGGCCACCACGGCGAGGAAGGCCTTGGCGGCTTCCGGCCCCCTGCCGGCGGCAAGGGCGCCGCGGATGGCGTCGGCGGCCGCGGTAACCGGGTCGGCGGCCGCGGTAACCGGGTCGGTGGCCGCGGTCGGCTGGGGCGTCGCCGACACGGCCGAAGCCGGCGCGCTCGGCGTGACCGGCGCCGCAACGGCCGGTTTTGCCGCCTGCGGCTTGGCCTGCAGCATCTCGGCGACGAAGCGTGCTTCACGCTCGAGCTCGAAAACCTTGCGCGCTTTGTACTTGCGCATGTTGACGACGACCCACACCGCAATCCCGATCACGACCGCGATGGCGGCGAAGACGATGAACGTCAGCATGAAACGAGTATAGCGGCCCGCGCATGCAGACCAAACTGGCCGCATTCATCCGCGACACTCCCGAGGGACGCGAGGCCGACGCCATTCTCCGGAAGTGCGTGCACTGCGGCTTTTGCACGGCCACCTGCCCGACCTACCAGCTGCTCGGCGACGAGCTCGACGGGCCGCGCGGCCGCATCTATCTCGTGAAGCAGGTGCTGGAGGGCGCGCTGCCGACGGCGCGCACGCAGCTGCACCTGGACCGCTGCCTGACCTGCCGCGCTTGCGAGACCACCTGTCCTTCGGGCGTGCAGTACGGACGTCTCGCCGACATCGGCCGCGCCATCGTCGAGGAACGGGTGCCGCGATCGCCCTGGCAGCGCGCCAAGCGTGCCGCGCTCGCGTTCGCGCTTCCGCGCCACTGGCTCTTCGCCACGCTGCTGCGCGTCGGCGGCATGTTCCGCTTCCTGTTTCCGAGCCTGGTGCCGGCGCCGGCCGCGCCCGCCGGGGCCTGGCCCGCCCCGCGCCACGCGCGAAAAATGCTCGCGCTGGCCGGCTGCGTGCAGCCGGCGCTGGCGCCGCGCATCAACGCGGCGGCGGCGCGCGTACTGGATCGCATCGGCGTGTCGCTCATCGAGGTGCCGGGCGCCGGCTGCTGCGGCGCGCTGCGCTTTCACCTCAACGACCAGGACGCGGGCCGCGACGACATGCGCGCGCTGATCGACGCCTGGTGGCCGGCGGTGGAACGCGGCGAGGTGGAGGCGATCGTCGTCACCGCGAGCGGCTGCGGCTCGACCGTCAAGGAGTACGGCCACCTGCTCGCGCACGACCCGGCCTACCGCGACAAGGCAGCGCGCATTGCGGACCTGGCCCGGGACCTGAGCGAGGTGATCCCGCCCGAGGCGTTCCCGGAGCATGCAGGCCTCGGGCGCATCGCTTTCCATTCGCCTTGCTCCCTGCAGCACGGCCAGCAACTGCGCGGCAGGGCCGAAACGCTGCTGCAGCGCGCGGGGTTCGAGCTCTCACCGGTGCCGGACGCGCACCTGTGCTGCGGCTCAGCGGGCACCTACTCGATCCTGCAGCCGAAGCTGGCGCGCGAGCTGCGCGATCGCAAGCTCGCGGCCCTGCAGAGCGGGCTGCCGGTGGGCATCGTGACCGCGAATGTCGGCTGCCTCGTGCACCTGCAGGGCGGCGCCGGCGTGCCGGTCGCCCACTGGATCGAGCTGCTCGACGAGGCGCTGCAAGGGTAATATTTGGCGCATGCTGGTCCGCGCCGCCTGCCCGCACGACTGCCCCGACACCTGCGGCATGCTGGTGACGGTGGAAAACGGGGTCGCAGTGAAGATCGAAGGCGACCCGACGATGCCGTTCACCGACGGGACGCTCTGCACCAAGGTCGCGCACTACCTGGAGCGCACTTACTCGCCGGACCGGCTGCTGCATCCCATGAAGCGCGTCGGACCCAAGGGCCGCGGCCAGTTCGAGCGCGTTTCCTGGGACGCGGCGCTGGACGAGATCGCCGCCCGCCTCAAGGCGCTGGCGGCCGAAAATCCCGAAACCATACTGCCGTTGAGCTACGCGGGGACCATGGGGATGGTGCAGTACAGCTCCATGGACCGGCGTTTCTTTCACCGTCTCGGCGCCTCGGTCCTCGATCGCACGCTGTGCTCATCGGCCGGCAAGGCCGGCATCAAGGCCACGCTGGGCGGCTCGGTCGGCATGGATCCCGAGCGTTTCGACGAATCCAGGCTGATCCTGCTTTGGGGCGCCAATCCCGTGGTGTCGAACCTGCACCTGTGGTCGCGCGTGCAACAAGCGATGCGACGCGGCGCCAAAGTGGTGGCCATCGATCCGTACCGGAGCCTGTCGGCCGAGAAGTGCACGCAGCACCTCGCGCTGCTCCCCGGCACCGATGGCGCGCTGGCGCTCGGCATGATGCACGTGCTGATCTCCGAAAACCTGGTCGACCGCGACTACATCGCGCGCTACACGCTCGGCTTCGAGCAGCTCGCCGAGCGCGTGCGGCAGACCACGCCGGAGTGGGCCGCCGGGGTCTGCGGGCTGCGCGCCGAGGAGATCGTGCAGCTGGCGCGCGATTACGGCACGGCCAAGCCTGCGGCAATCCGCCTGAACTACGGCATGCAGCGCCACGCCGGCGGCGGCATCGCGGCGCGCACCATTGCCTGCCTGCCGGCGCTCACCGGCGCCTGGCGCGATGCGGCCGGTGGCATCGTGCTGACCACGGCGGATTTCTACGGCTTCGACCATGCAGCGCTCGAACGCGCCGACCTGCTCGGCGGGAGAAAGCCGCGCGTCATCAACCACGCGGCGATCGGCGAGGCGCTTACCGCGGCGCAGCCCCCGGTGAAGGCGGTGGTGGTCTACAACAACAACCCGGTCGCGGTGTGCCCGGACTCGGAGAAGGTGCTCGCCGGATTTCGGCGTAAGGACCTGTACTGCGTGGTGATGGACTCGTTCCTGACCGATACCGCGGACTACGCCGACCTCGTGCTTCCGGCCACTACGCAGCTCGAGCACTACGACGTGCACAAGTCCTACGGCCACCTCTATGCGCTCGCCAACAACCCGGCGATCGCGCCGGTCGGCGAGTCGCTACCCAATTCCGAAGTGTTCCGCCGTCTCGCCGCGCGCATGGGTTTCGATGACCCCTGGTTCCGCGATTCGGACGAGGACCTGTGCCGTACCGCACTTGCTTCGACCAGTCCGCGCATGCAGGGCATCGAATGGGAGGGCATGAAGCGCTCGGGCTGGCAGCGACTCAATGTGCCCGAGCGTTTCGCGCCCTTTGCCGAAGGCGGCTTTCCCACGCCCTCGGGCAAGTGCGAGTTCTTCAGCGCAGCGTTGGAGCGGCAGGGCATTGACCCGCTGCCGTTCTTCAACCCGCCGGCCGAGTCGGCGCTCAGCAACCCGGCGACGGCGGGCGACTATCCGCTCGCGTTCCTGTCGCCGCCGGCGCGCAATTTCCTCAATTCCAGCTTTGCGCACCTGAAGCGTTTCCGCGACTTAGAGGGCGAGCCGTGCGTGGAACTGCACGCCGAGGACGCGGTGGCGCGCGGCATCCGCGACGGCGACCGCGTGCGCGTGTTCAATGCCCGCGGCAGCCTGCTGCTGCGCGCGCGCGTCAACGGCAGGCCGCGCCGCGGCGTGGTGGTCGCGCCTTCGGTGTGGTGGAAGAAATACGCGCCCGACGGCGGCAACGCCAACAACCTCACCGCGCAGCGCACCACCGACCTCGGCGGGGGTGCGACTTTCTACGACTGCTTGGTGCAAGTCGAGCGCGCCGGCGCGCCGGCTTCCTAGCGCAAAGCGCCGATAGCGCCCCCCTCGGGCGCTGCGGTACAGTGCCCGCATGCCCTCCATGCTGCGCCTGGCCAAGTTCCTCGCGCCCTACCGCTGGCGCGTCGCCGCGGCGCTCGCCGCGCTGCTGGTGGCGGCCGGCTGCGTGCTCGCGCTCGGCCAGGGCCTCAAGCACGTGGTGGACAACGGCTTCGGCAGCGGCGAGCCGCAGCTTCTCGACCAGGCGCTGGGCGCGCTGATCGCGCTGGCGGTGGCGCTCGCGATCGCCACCTATTTCCGCTTCGCGCTCATGATGACCACCGGCGAGCGCGTGGTCACCGACCTGCGCCGCGCGGTGTTCGACCACCTGCTCGGCCTGTCGAGCGCGTTTTTCGAGTCCACACGCACCGGCGAAGTAATCTCGCGCCTCACCAGCGACACCACCGTGCTGCAGCAGGTGATCGGCTACGGCCTGTCGATGTTCGTGCGCAACATCCTGATGATGATCGGCGCCGCGGTGATGCTGTTCATTACCAGCTGGAAGCTCGCAGCCCTGGTGCTGCTCGGCGTGCCGGCGACGCTGGTGCCGATCCTGCTCCTCGGGCGGCGCGTGCGGCGTCTGTCGCGCGAGAGCCAGGACCGGGTCGCCGACGTGTCTGCGCACGTCGACGAAGCAGTACACGAAGTGCGCACTGTGCAGGCCTACGTGCACGAGGATCACGATCGCGCGGACTTCGCGCGCCACGCCGAGGCCGCCTACGCCGCCGGCGCAGCGCGCGTCGGCCAGAAGGCCTTCCTCATCGCGGCGGTGATGTTGATCGCGTTCTGCACGGTGGGCGTGATCCTGTGGGTGGGCGGGCACGACGTATTTGCCGGGCGCATGTCGGCAGGAGAGCTCTCGGCCTTCGTGTTCTATGCGGGCGTGGTAGCGACCGGGGCTGGCACGGTGTCCGAGGTCTGGGGCGAACTCCAGCGCGCAGCCGGCGCCACGGAACGCCTGTTCGAGCTGCTCGACGCGCGGCCGGACATCGTTGCACCCTTGGAGCCGCAGCCAGTGCCGCAGGCGCCGCGTGCGGTCGAGTTCGACGCCGTGAGCTTCGCCTATCCTGCGCGCCCCGCGGTGCCGGCCCTCGCCGGCTTCACGCTGCACCTGGCGGCCGGCGAGCGCGTAGCCCTGGTCGGCCCCTCGGGTGCCGGCAAGAGCACGGTACTCGCGCTGCTGCTGCGGTTCTACGATCCGCAGTCGGGCGCGATCCGCATCGACGGCACGAACCTGCGCGCCATGGACCCGCGCGCTCTGCGTGGCTTGATGGCGGTGGTGCCGCAGGAGCCGGTGATCTTTGCCGCCAGCGTTTACGACAACGTGCGCTACGGCCGCCCCGGCGCGAGCCGCGCCGAGGTGGAGCGCGCCTGCGAGCAGGCGTTTGCGGGGGAATTCATTGCCCGGCTGCCGCAGGACCTGGACACGCCGCTCGGCGAGCGCGGTGTCACGCTCTCGGGCGGGCAGCGCCAGCGCCTGTCGATCGCACGTGCGCTGCTCGCGGACCGGCCGCTGCTGCTCCTGGACGAGGCGACGAGCTCGCTCGACGCGGAGAGCGAGCGCATGGTGCAGCAGGCGCTCGAGCGCCTGGAGCGCGGGCGCACCACGCTGGTCATCGCGCACCGCCTCGCCACCGTGCAGCACGCCGACCGTATCGTGGTGCTGGATCGCGGCGCCCTCGTCGCGCAGGGCTCGCACGCCGAACTCATGCGCCAGGGCGGCCTGTACGCGAACCTGGCGCAGCTGCAGTTCCTCGACGGAGGCGCGGAGCGCATCGCGCGCGCGGCATGAGGTGGGCGGCGCTGCTCGCGGCAATCTGCACTGCCGCGCAAGCGGAAACACTGAGTGTCGGTTCCAAACGCTTCACCGAGTCTTATATCCTCGGCGAAATCATCGCGCAGACCGCGCGTGCCGCAGGCGCCGAGGCGCAGCACCGCCCCGGCATGGGCGGCACCGCCATTCTCTATGAGGCGCTGCTCGCGGGCGCCATCGACATCTATCCCGAGTACACCGGCACCATCGCAAGCGAGATTCTCAAGGGCGACACGCGCGCGTCGCTGCCGGCGCTGAACGCAAGGCTCGCGCCGCTCGGGCTGGCCGCGTCGGTGCCGCTCGGCTTCAACAACACCTACGCCATGGGCGTGCGCGCTGCCGACGCGGTTCGGCTTGGCCTGCGACGCGTCTCGGATCTGGCGCGGCATCCGGAATTGCGGCTCGGCTTCGGGCACGAGTTCCTCGGTCGGCGCGACGGCTGGCCGGGCCTGCGCGCCGCCTACGGCCTGACGCAACGGCCTCGCGGCCTGGATCACGGGCTCGCCTACGAAGCGCTGGCCGCGGGCGAGCTGGATGTCATCGACCTGTATTCGACCGATGCGAAGATCGCGCGCTATGGTATTGCGGTGCTGGAGGACGACCGGCGTTTCTTTCCCGTCTATGACGCCGTGCTGTTGCACCGCGCCGATCTCGCGCTGCGCTTTCCCCGGGCGTGGCGCGCATTCACGCGGCTCGAGGGCACGATCGACGAGCCCCTGATGCGGCGCATGAACGCCGCCGCCGAACTGGAGGGCCGCAGCTTCGCCGAGGCCGCGCACTTGCTGGAGTCTGCAGGCGCCACGCCGCGGCGCGCGCCGCCGCGCGATTTCGGGGCGCTCCTCTTCGGCCCGGATTTCTGGCGGCTGACGCGCGAGCACCTGTTGCTCGTATTCGCCTCGCTCGCGGCCAGTGTGGTGCTCGGCGTGCCGCTCGGCGTGATTGCGGCGAAGCAGCCGCGCCTGGCGCAACCCATTCTCGGCGCGGTGGGCGTGATCCAGACCATCCCGTCGCTCGCGCTGTTCGCGTTCCTCATCGCCCTCGTCGGCACCATCGGCACGCTGCCGGCGCTGGTGGCGCTGTTTCTGTACGCGTTGCTGCCCATCGTGCGCAACACGCACGCGGGTCTCGTGGGCGTGGGCGCGGGGATGCGCGACGCGGCGCAGGCGCTCGGGCTATCCGCGTTCGACCGGCTGTGGCGCATCGAGCTGCCGCTGGCGCTGCCTACGATCCTCGCCGGCATCAAGACCTCGGCGGTGATCAATGTCGGCACCGCGACCATCGCCGCGTTCATCGGTGCCGGCGGCTACGGTGAGCGCATCGCCGCCGGCCTTGCGCTGAACGACAATGCCATGCTGCTCGCGGGCGCGATCCCGGCGGCGGCGCTGGCCCTTATAGTGCAGGGGGTTTTCGAGCTCGGCGAGCGGCGGTTCGGCTGGATGCGCCGGGCGGCGGTTCGCGCGGAGGTATGATTCAGATCAAATCCGCCGCCGCTGGCGAACGTAGACTGCGCGAAACGCCGGGCTCCGGTCCGTAACAACATTTCAGCAATCCAGAGGGGAGTGACATGTCTCAGGTCATAGGCGTGCCGCGGGAGACCGCAGCGGGCGAGAAGCGCGTGGCGACCGTACCCGAGGTGGTCGAGAAGCTCATCAAGCTCGGCTTCAAGGTGGCGGTGCAGTCCGGCGCGGGCGACGCCGCGAACTTCGGCGACCAGGCCTACCGCGCCGCCGGTGCAGAAATCGTCAGCGACGCGCCGCAACTCTGGGCGCAGTCCGACATCGTGTTCAAGGTGCGCGGGCCCAGCGCGGATGAAATCGGATTGATGCGCGAAGGCGGCACGCTGGTCAGCTTCATCTGGCCGGCGCAGAACCCCGAGTTGCTCAAGCAGCTGGCGGCGAAGAAGGCCACCGTGCTGGCAATGGACAGCGTGCCGCGGATTTCGCGTGCGCAGAAGCTCGATGCGCTCTCCTCCATGGCCAACATCGCCGGCTACCGGGCCGTCATCGAGGCGGCGCATCACTTCGGCCGTTTCTTCACCGGCCAGATCACCGCTGCGGGCAAGGTGCCGCCGGCCAAGGTTTTCGTCATCGGCGCCGGGGTTGCGGGTCTTGCTGCCATTGGCACGGCATCGGGCCTGGGGGCGATCGTGCGCGCCAACGACACGCGCCCCGAAGTCGGCGATCAGGTCAAATCCATGGGCGGCGAGTTCGTCACCGTGGACTATCAGGAGGAAGGCACCGGCGTTGGCGGTTATGCCAAGGTGATGAGCGAGGGTTTCCTCAAGGCGCAGGCCGAGGTGTTCGCCAGGCAGGCAAAGGAAGCGGACATCATCATTACCACCGCGCTCATCCCGGGCAAGCCGGCGCCGAAGCTGATTACCGCCGACATGGTGAAGTCGATGAAACCGGGCAGCGTCATCGTCGACATGGCTGCGGAGCAGGGCGGCAACTGCGAACTGACCGAGCCGCACCAGGTGGCGGTGAAGCACGGCGTGACCATCATCGGCTACAGCGATCTGCCGAGCCGCCTTTCCAAGCAGTCGAGCACGCTGTATGCGACCAACCTGTTCCGGCTGGCCGAGGAGCTGTGCAAGACCAAGGACGGCATCATCAACGTCAACATGGAAGACGAGGTGATCCGCGGCACCACGGTGGTGAAGGAGGGCAGCATCACCTGGCCGCCACCCGCGCCAAAGCTTTCAGCCGCACTGCCGGCAGCGGCCAAACCGGCGGCGGCTGTGCCCGCGGCCAAGAAGGGTCACGGCCACGGCAAGACCGGTGCACCGGCATCGGCGAAGTCGATGACGATCATGTTCGCGGTCGCCGCGGTGCTGTTCTGGTTCATAGGCGCCAATGCGCCGGCGGCCTTCCTCAACCACTTTACGGTGTTCGTGCTGGCCTGCTTCGTGGGCTACATGGTGGTGTGGAATGTCACGCCGGCCCTGCACACGCCGCTGATGAGCGTCACCAATGCGATCAGCAGCATCATCGCCATCGGCGCTTTGATCCAGATCGCGCCGCCGCTTGCGGCGGGGACGGGGGTCGATCGACCGGAGGACTGGATCCGCTGGCTCGCGGTCGCCGGCATCGGCCTCACCGCGATCAACATGTTCGGCGGATTCGCCGTGACCCAGCGCATGCTGCAGATGTTCCGCAAGTAAGGGAGACGATCCATGTCCGCAACTCTGGCAACTGTCTCCTATATCGGCGCGACCATACTTTTCATCCTCAGCCTCGGCGGCCTGTCCAATCCGGAGACCTCGCGGCGCGGCAACTTGTACGGCATCATCGGCATGGCCATCGCCGTGCTGGCGACAATCTTCGGGCCCCGCGTTACGCCAGCCGGCTATGCGTGGATCATCCTGGCCATGCTGTTCGGCGCCAGCATCGGGCTTTATGCCGCGCGCATCGTCAGGATGACGCAGATGCCCGAGCTGGTTGCGCTGATGCACAGCCTGGTCGGCCTCGCGGCAATGCTCGTGGGTTTCGCCAATTACATCGATCCGGCGGCCGCGGCCGAGTTCAAGGGGGCTGACAAGACCATCCACGAGGTGGAGATCTATCTCGGCATTCTGATCGGTGCCGTGACCTTCTCGGGTTCGGTGATCGCGTTCGGCAAGCTCTCGGCCAAGATCAGCGGCAAGCCGATGCTGCTGCCGGGTCGCCACTGGCTCAACCTGATCGGCCTGCTGGTGGTGATCTGGTTCGGCTGGAGCTTCATCAACACGCACTCGGTGACCGAGGGCATGACGCCCCTCATCGTGATGAGCGTGATCGCGCTGCTCTTCGGCATCCACATGGTGATGGCAATCGGCGGCGCCGACATGCCGGTGGTGATTTCGATGCTGAACAGCTACTCCGGGTGGGCCGCGGCGGCCACCGGCTTCATGCTCAACAATGACCTGCTGATCGTCACCGGCGCGCTGGTGGGCTCCTCCGGCGCGATCCTCTCCTACATCATGTGCAGGGCGATGAACCGCCATTTCATCGCCGTGATCGCGGGCGGCTTCGGCACCGAAGGCGGCGCGCCGGCGGCGGCCGGCGGCGCGCAACCGGCGGGCGAGGTCGCGCCGATCCTGGCAGCCGAGACTGGCGAGTTGCTGCGCGAAGCGAAGAACGTCATCATTGTGCCGGGCTACGGCATGGCGGTGGCGCAGGCGCAGCACGCGGTCTACGAAATCACCAAGCTGCTGCGCGAAAAGGGCGTCAACGTGCGCTTCGGCATCCACCCGGTCGCGGGGCGCATGCCCGGCCACATGAACGTGCTGTTGGCCGAAGCCAAGGTGCCCTACGACATCGTGCTGGAGATGGACGAGTTGAACGCCGACTTCCCGGACACCGACGTGGCAATGGTCATCGGCGCCAACGACATCGTGAATCCGAGTGCGCAGGACGATCCCGCGAGCCCGATCGCCGGCATGCCGGTGCTGGAGGTCTGGAAGGCGAAGACCTCGATCGTGATGAAGCGCAGCATGGCGTCGGGCTATGCCGGCGTGGACAATCCGCTCTTCT
>JAOTWE010000227.1 GCA_029863065.1 Betaproteobacteria bacterium | reverse complement strand
GCGGCGAGCGGCCGGTGCTGCTCGTGGAGGCGGACGCCTCGGACCCCGCCGCCATCGGCAACGCGGTCGCCGCGCTGGGCCAGCTCGCCAACACGGCGCTCGCGCGCGACCTGGCGGGCCCGCTCGCCGATCTCGCACCGCGCGCGCCGCCCTTCGACGTGCGCATCCACCGCCGCTACAACCCCGAGGGCGTGACCTCCTACAACATCGTCCCGGGGCTCATCGGCACGATTCTCACCATGACCATGGTGCTGATGACCGGCCTTGCCATGACGCGCGAGCGCGAGCGCGGCACCTTCGAAAACCTGCTCTCCACCCCGGCGCTGCCGATCGAGGTGATGACCGGCAAGATCGTGCCCTACATCATGATCGGTCTGATCCAGGTCACGCTGATCCTGGTTGCCGCGCTGCTGCTGTTCGAGGTGCCGATGCTGGGCAATCCCCTGCTCCTGTATTTCGTGGTGTCGCTGTTCATCGCCGCCAACCTCACGCTCGGCATCACCTTTTCCTCGATCGCGCGCAACCAGCTGCAGGCGATGCAGATGACGTTCTTCTTCTTCCTGCCCTCGATCCTGCTCTCGGGGTTCATGTTCCCCTTCCGCGGCATGCCCGAGTGGGCGCAGTGGATCGGGTCGCTCCTACCGCTGACGCACTTCCTGCTTCTCGTGCGCGGCATCATGCTCAAGGGGAACCATTTGCACGAGCTCTGGCCGCAAATCTGGCCGATCCTCGTCTTCATGCTGGTGGTGATCGGCATCGGCCTAGGTCTGTACCGCCGCACGCTCGACTGAGGGCGATAGAATCGGCCGCATGCGGACCGATTACGTGCAGCGGTTCCTGTTCGAGCGGCTCGACCTCCGCGGCCGCCTCGTCTGCCTGACCGGCGCCTGGACGCGCATGCTCGAGGGCCGCGACTACCCGCCGCCGATCGCCGAGCTGCTCGGCCACGCCACCGCCCTCGCCGTGCTGCTCGGCGCCAACCAGAAGGATGCCGGCCGCGTCACGCTGCAGGTGCACGGCAACGGCGCGGTGAAGCTCCTGGTCGCCGACTGCACGGCCGACCTGAAGGTGCGCGGCATGGCGCAGCACTCGGGCGATGCGGCCGATCTCGGCGCCGGCCGGCTCGCCGTCACGTTCGAGGACCTGACGAGCGGCCAGCTGTACCAGAGCCTCGTGCCGCTCGAGGGCGGCACGCTGGCCGAAATTTTCGAGAACTACCTGTGGCGCTCCGACCAGCGCCACGCCTTCCTGCACCTGCGCGCGGATGGCGCGGCGCTCTGCGGTTTGCTGCTCGAAAAGCTGCCGGGTGCCGACGCCAGGGACGCGGACGGCTGGAACCGCGTCACCACCCTCGCCTCGACGTTGGCGCTGACGGAATCGGTGAACGCCCAGCCCTACGACCTGCTGGTGAAGCTGTTTCCCGAGGAGCTCCTGCGCGTGTTCAGGCTCTACCCGGTCGAGTACCACTGCCCGTGGAACCCGGCGAGCGTCGAGCGCGTGCTACGCGGCCTGGGCCGCAGCGAGGTGGAATCGATCCTCGCCGAGAATGGCGAAGTGGTGGTGCGCAACGAGATGTGCAACCACGAGTACCGCTTCGACCGCGACGCGGTCGAGGCGATCCTGGCGTAGCGCCGGGCCCGAGGCGCCTAGGCAGCCTGCTTCGGCCGCGCCAGCTGCGCTCCCGGCCACAGCTCGTGGTGCGCGCGCCGGTACTGCTGCGGAAACTCGATCTTCACGCCGAGGCGCTCGGCGGCGTGCCATACCCAGCGCGGGTTATCGAGCAGGCCGCGCGCCAGCGCCACCATGTCGGCGCGCCCGGCGGCGACGATGTCCTCGGCCTGCTGCGGGTCGGCGATCATGCCCACCGCCATCACCGGGAGCTGCGCCTGCCGCCGCACCTGCTCGGCAAAGCCGACCTGGTAGCCGGGCTCGACCTTGATGCGCGCATAGCTGACCCCGGCGCCGCTCGAGACGCAGACGTAGTCGAAGCCGATCGCCTTGAGTTCCTTCGCGTAGGTCGCAGCGTCGGCCGCCTCGAAGCCGCCGGGCGCCCAGTCGCTCGCCGTGATGCGTGCGCCGAGCGCGCGCTCTTTCGGCCAGGCCTCGCGCAGCGCACGCGCGATCTCCAGCGGCGCGCGCAGGCGGTTTTCCAGACTGCCGCCGTAGCGGTCGGTGCGCTTGTTGGTGAGCGGCGAGAGGAACTGGTGCAGGAGGTAGCCGTGCGCGGAGTGCAACTCGACCAGATCGAGCCCGATGCGCAGCGCGCGCGCCGCCGCTGCCGCAAAGGCGTCCGCGACGCCGCGGATCTCGTCCGTGGACAACTCGTGCGGCACGTGCCAGCCTTCGGCGAACGGCACCGGCGAGGGCCCCACCGTCTGCCAGGGCGATTCCCCCGTCGGCAGCGGCTTGCCGCCGAGCCAGGGGACCTGCGTCGACGCCTTGCGGCCGGCGTGCGCGAGCTGCACGCCGATCGGCGCTTTCGAGATGCCGCGGAATACCTCGACCACGCGCTTCATCGCCGCCTCGTCGAGGTCGCTGTACAGGCCGGTGCAGCCGTGCGTGATGCGGGCCTCGCGCGTGACGCCGGTCGCCTCGATGATCGTGAGTCCCGCGCCCGAGCAGGCGAAGCTGCCCAGGTGCACGGTGTGCCAGTCGCTCATCGCGCCGTCGCTGGCGCTGTACTGGCACATCGGCGAGACGACGATGCGGTTGGGCAGGGTGATCCCGCCCAGCTGGATGGGTGTGAAGAGTTTCGCGGTCATCAGGACTTCCTTGACTTGGGTTTCTTGGGAATCTGGGGCAGAGCGACGCCGATCAGGCAATCGCGCGTGACGAGGCCGGCGAGGCGTTCTTCGCTCCAGCGTTCGGTCCCGGCCGGGCGCAGCGGCAGCACCATGTAGCGCATGTCGGCGTTCGAGTCGTGCACGCGGATCTGTACCTTGGGCGGAATCTTCGTGCCGAATTCGGCCAGCACCTTTCTCGGCTCGCGCACCACGCGGCTTCGATAGGGCCGCGACTTGTACCACTCGGGCGGCAGGCCGAGGAGCATGCGTGGATAGCAGGAGCACAACGTGCAGACGATGACGTTGTGCGTGTCGGAAGTGTTCTCGACGACGATCAGCCTGAGGCCCGGCACCTCGAAGCCGAGCTCCTCGGCGGCGCGGCTGCCGTCGGCCAGCATGCGCGCCTTGTAGGCAGGATCGAGCCAGGCGCGCGCCACCATCGCCGCGCCGCGCTCCGGGCCGCGCTCGCGCATGGCGGCCATCGCTCCGGCGATGGCGTCTTCGGTAACGACGCCCTTCTCCACCAGCAACTCGCGCAGGCTGATCTCCATGAGCTGGAAGTAGGAGTACGGCTGGTAGCTGCCGGTCTCTTTTCTCATTCGATCCAGTGCTGGAAGATCTCGAGCTCGATCACGTCCGACGCGCCGCCGCGGTAGCCCGGCCAGACGTCCTTCTGCCGGAAGCGCACGCGGTAAAGCGGCTGTGCCGGCAGACCGTCCCTTTGCTGCGCCAGCTCCTCGGGGTTGGGGAACGCGCCGCAGATACGCTCGACGACGCCGGCATGCCCGCGGATGTAGAACGGCGTGCGGATGTGGCCGAGGGGCGCGGCCCTGCGCACGCGTACGCGGGCGCCAACGCCGTAAAGGGGGACAGTCCCCAATTTCTCCAACGTCATCTCCCTTTTGTCCGCTGGCGCCGAGAAATTGGGGACAGTCCCCTTCTTTGCACCTGCGCCAGCTTGCGCGCGAGATCGTCGCTGGTGATGACGCCGCGCTGGATCATGGTCTGGGTGAGCGAGATCACCCAGCGGTCGTAGTAGCCCATCTTGTCGTAGTCGGCGGGCGCCAGCGCCTCGACGTTCTTGCGCAATTCGTCCACCGTCATGCGCTTGCTGTCGCCCACGACGCCGATCAGGAGCATCATCATGGCGTCGACGCGCAGTTCCCAGTCGTCGTAGGCGTGCTCGGTCCGCCGCACCTTGCCGGCGGGCAGTCCGCCCATGTCGTGATGGCCACGCTCGATCACGGCCCAATCCTACTGCAGCAGGTCGCGGCGCACCATGGCGTGGATGCCCTTGTTGCCATCCACGAGCTGCGTCACGTGCAGGTCGCACGCCAGGCTGCAGAAAACGTACGCTTCGGCGGGCTTCCAGCCCTTCATCTCGACCAGCCAGGCGATCATGTCGCGCAGCGCCTGCTTCGCGGCGTCGTCGAGATCCAGGTCGAGGCCGAGCGTGATGTAGTGCGTCGGCGTAATCGCGCGCGGCATCGCCAGCTTCATTTTCTTGTGCAGCACGAGCTCGAAGGTCCCCTTCAGGCAGGTCTCGAGCGCGGTGAGGCAGACTTCGCCGTCGCCCTGCACCGCGTGGCCGTCGCCGGCGGAGAAGTTCGCCCCCGGGACGAACACCGGCAGGAAAAGCGAGGTGCCCGGCACGTATTCCTTGCAGTCGACGTTGCCGCCGAATTCGCGCGGCTCGACCGAGGAGATGCGGCCGTACTCGGGGCGCGGCGCGGTGGCGAGGATGCCGAAGAAGGGCTGCAGCGGGATGGTCGGGCCCCACGCCAGCTTCGCGGTCATCTTCTTGCGGTCCATCGGGATGACGCGCGCCTGGAACTCGGGGAAGTCCTCGGGCAACGTGCCGCGTAACGGCCGGATCACGTTCCAGCCCCAGTCGGCGGTGAGCTCGATCGCCTTGATGCGCACTTCCAGCGTGTCGCCGGGCATGGCGCCGCGCACCGCGACCGGCCCGGTGAGAATGTGCGGGCCGAGCTGGGGCTTCAATTTCGTGATGATCTCCTGGTGCACGGGACTGAAGCGCGTCTCCCCGGGCGCGACGTCCGACCAGCCGGAGACCGTGTCGACGACCACCGTGTCGCCGGAATCCACTTCCAGCCTCGCCGGCAGCTTGGCGTCGAAATATCCCCAGTGCACGTTTTCGAGGGAAGGGTCGAGACGGTGCAGTGCCATATGCGTTCTCCGTACGTGTTTTCTTCAGTGCGCGCGCGCAATGCCCAGGTGCTGGTCGAGGACCTCGGGCGCCTTCTCCAGCGCCGCCGGCGCGCCCTCGAACACGAAGCGCCCCGCCGACACCACGTAAATGTAATCCGCGACCGCCATCGCCAGGGCGAAATTC
>JAOTWE010000016.1 GCA_029863065.1 Betaproteobacteria bacterium | reverse complement strand
CCCTTGAGCTGACCGCGCGCGATCTTCACGATCTCGTCGGTCGAGGCGTAGCGGCTCGCCACGACCTTGGCACGGAACGTGGTCGGCTCCTTGCGCGTCGGCTTGTCGGCGAGGCGCAGGCCCGCCTTGCGCCAGGCGTCGATGCCGCCGTTGAGCAGCTGCACCTTGTCATGCCCGAGGTACTCCAGGATCCAGAAGGCGGTGGTGGCGTCGGTGAGATCCGACATGTCGCCGTGGTAGACGACGACGTGCGTGGCATTGCCGATCCCGACCTTGCCGAGCACGTCCTCGTATTTCTTGACCTCGAGAACGCGGGACGACGGATCGCGCAGCACCTTGCCGCAAGGGCCGCCCAGGCTGATCGCCCCGGGGATGTGCCCCTTCAGATAGTCATCGAGGTCGCGGCAATCGACGACGACCCAGTCGGCCTTCTCGACGCTCTTCTGCAGCTGCTCCGGCGTTATCAGCAGATCCGCATTCACCCACTTGGCGCTCGCCTGCGGCATCCAGCCGAGCGCGCTCAGCAGCAGCAATCCCGCCATCCGCTTGCCCAATTTCCACGTGCCGTCCATGGCTCCCCTCTCTTGGTCGAGTGTCTGACGCGCCGCGCCCAAAGGCCGCGCGCAACGCAATTAGACGCCTGCGGGCAAGGCCCGCAAATGATGCATTCGCATCATTTTGCCGGCGCCCCCGTCGTCCGATGATGAGGGCGAAAGGGCGCCTGCGCCGCACGCCATGCTGTGTTCCGTGATCATTCCCGTGCGCAACGGCGCGTCGACGCTGGCGCGCTGCCTGCGGTCGGTATGCGCCTCGCCCGCGCCCGGGTTCGAGGTGATCGTCGTCGATGACGCCTCGAGCGATTCGACGGCGCAGATCGCGCGGCGCTTTCCCTGCCGGCTGCTCCAGCTCGGCACCCGTCGCGGCGCCGCGGGGGCGCGCAACGCCGGGGCGGCGATCGCCCGCGGCGAGCTGCTGTTCTTCACCGACGCGGACTGCGTCCTGCGGGCCGACACGCTCGACTTGGCCGCCCGCGCGCTCGCGCGGGCTGGTCCCGGAACCGCCATGGGCGGAACGTACACGCCACATCCCGTCGACGACACCTTCTACAGCCGCTTCCAGTCGGCGTTCATCCACTATTCGGAAACCAAGCGGTCCGCCGCGCCGGACTACCTGGCGACGCACGCGCTCGCGATCCGCGCGCGCGAGTTCCGCGCCCAGGGCGGCTTCGCCGAGGGATCGCTGCCGATCCTCGAGGACGTGGAATTCAGCCATCGTCTGCGGCGCGCGGGGTTGCGGCTGCGCATCGACCCCGGCATCCAGGTTGGACATGTCTTCGGCTTCGGCCTGCGCCGCTCCCTGCTGAACGCCTTCGTCAAGTCGATGCACTGGACCCAGTACTCCCTGCGCAACGGCGACCTGCTGACCGACTCGGGCACCGCATCGCACGAGCTCAAGGCGAACACCGCGGCGTACTGCGTGTTGCTGCTTTGCCTGTGCGGCTACCTCCTCACGGGCGCAGGCGGCTGGCTCGGCGCCGCGCTTGCCGCGACCGCCGGCAACCTGTTTGTCAGCCGCGGCCTGCTGCGCAGCTTGCGGGCCGCGGGCGGCGCGCGCTTCGCCGCCGCCGCCGCCTTGTACTACCTGCTCGTCTATCCGCTCGCGGTGGGCGCCGGCGCCGCCGGGGGCGCGGCGCGGTACCTTGCCACGTCGGCGCGCCGCGGAGCCGCGCGGTGAGGCATTCGCCCTGGCGCCACTGGCCGGCGGTGCTCGCCAAGCGGCGGCCCATCCAGCTCACGTTCTTCGTCACGCGACGCTGCAACGCGCGCTGTGCGTTCTGCTTCTACCCGGGCGCCGGGCCGGCCGCGGCGGGGCAGGACACCGAGTTCTCGCTCGACGAAGTCCGCCGCACCGCGCCCACGCTCGGCTCGCTGCTGTGGCTCGCGTTTTCCGGCGGCGAGCCGTTTGTGCGCGGCGACCTCGTCGAGCTGAGCCGGGCGTTCTACGACGCGAATCGCCCCGCCCTCATGCTTTACTCGACCAACGGCCTGCTCCCGGAGCGCATCGCCGACATGGCCGAGCGCATCCTCGCGCACTGCCGCGATACGACCGTGGCGATCAAGGTCTCGCTCGACGGCATCGGCGAGGAGCACGACCGCCTGCGCGGCACGCCGGGCGGCTTCGAGCGCGCGCTGCGCACGCATCGCCTGCTGGCCGGGCTGCGAGGCCGCCATGCGAACCTGGAAATCGGCGTCAATACGGTGCTGCTGCGCGAGAACCAGCACCGCCTCGACGCGCTGTTGGACTTCGTGCGCCGGCTGCCCGGCGGCGGGGTGCACACCATTTCCGTGGCGCGGCGCAGCCCGCGCGACGCGCACTGCGCCGACATCGATCCCGCCGCCTACCGGCACGCCGCCGAGCGCCTCGCCGGCGATCTGCGCGCGCGCCGCGCACCCACCTACCGCTTCGCCGGCGCACGCCTCAAGGCGGCGCAGGACGTCGTGCAGCGGCGCCTGATCCACGACACGCTCGTCGCGCGCCGCCGCCAGATTCCCTGCTATGCGGGGCGGCTCAATCTCGTGCTCACCGAGCGCGGCGAGGTGTTCGCCTGCGAGATGAGCGACGCGAGCCTGGGCAACGTGCGCGACTACGGCTACGACGTACGGCGCCTGCTGCGCGCCCCAGCGGCGCGCGCGGCGCGCCGCGCGATCGCCGACGACGCCTGCCACTGCACGCACGAGTGCTACTTCATCACCAACATCCTGTTCAACCCCCGGCTGTATCCGGCGCTCGCGCGCGAGTACCTGCGGCTCTGAGCCGCGGCGGGCGTCACTCGCCCCGTGCTGCCGGCGCGGGGCTGCGCTCGCGCTGCAGGAGGTCCTTCGCCGCCCAGAGCCAGAACAGGCTCTGCAGGCCGCGCGCGGCGCTTCGCAGCTCGCGCAGGCTGCGCACGGCGCGCAGCCTGCGCCACAGGAACGAGGGCCGCGAATAGAAGCGCCGCAAGGCGAGCTGGCGCAGCCGCTGGATTTGCGCGCGGCTCAGCGTGCGCGGCGCGAAAGCGGCCCCCTGGTAGGTGTAGTCGCGCAGATCCGCGGAGCGCTCGCCGTACTGCGCGCAGCGGTCGTGCAGGTCCGTCCCGGGAAACGGCGTCAGGCAATGGAAGTTCGCCAGGTCCGGGTCGAGCTCGATCGCGAACTCGATGCTCTGCAGCGCGTCGGCGTAGGTCTCGCCCGGAATGCCGAATACGAACGGCGTGCTCACCTGCAGTCCTGCCGCCTTGGCGCCGGCGACCGCCTCGCGGATCTGCGCGAGCGTGCAGCCCTTGCGCAGCGTATTGAGATGCTTCTGCACGCCGCTCTCGGCGCCGATCAGGACCGCCCAGCAGCCGGCCGCGCGCATCGCCGCAAACAGCCCGCGGTCCGCCTGGTTCGCGCACACCGACGCAAACCACGTGAAATCCAGGCCGCGCCGGCGGATCTGCGCGCAGATGCGCAGCGCGCGCCCGCGATCGGCGGCAAACGAGTCGTCGAGGAACTTGATCTCGCGGTAGCCCTGCGCCAGGCAGGACTCGATCTCGCGCAGCACGTTGTCGACGCTGCGCAGGCGCACGCCGCGCCGCCCGGCCTTGCGCTCGCGGTCGATCTGGAAGCAGAACAGGCAGCGGCGGTCGCAGCCGCGCGAGGTGATCATGGTCGCAACCGGCGCGCGCCGGTAGGTGGCCGGCGGCGGCAGGTAGCGCTCGGCGTCCTCGAGCAGCGAGCGAGCCGGAAACGGCAGCGCGTCCAGGTCCTCGATCAGCGGCCGCGGCGGGTTCTTCACGATGCGCTCGCCGGCGCGGAACACCACGCCCTCGACGCCGTCGAGCGCGCCGCCCGCGGCGAGCCGCGCCAGCACCTCGGGCAGCGTGCGCTCGGCCTCGCCGGTGACGACGGCGTCGAACGCCTCTCCGCCCTCGGTGAGGCAGTGCTCGCCTGCCGCCACCGGGTACGGACCCCCGGCGCAGACGAAGATACCGGGATGGGCGCGCTTGAGGTCCGCCGCAGTGCGCAGCGCGCCGGGCCAGCCGAATGCGGTTGAGTAGATGCCGGCGACCTGCGGCGCGAACTCGGCGACGCGTCGCAGTATCTGCGCGTGCGCGAGAAACGCGCCGTTGAACAGCTTCACCTCGTGGCCGGCCTCGAGCAGGCAGGCGCCGACATACAGCGTGCCGAGCGGCTGCCAGTAGTTGACCTGCGCGGGCGCCGTGCGCGAGGAAAAGATGTCCTCCGGCGACCACGCGGGAATGACGAGCGCGCATCTCATGCGACGGCTCCAGCGCGCCGACGCGCCTCGCGCGGCGCGCCGAGGCGCTCGAGAACCGCCGCCCCGGCATCCAGTCCCGACTCGATGGCGTGGTCCATGTTGAAGTAGCGGAACGCGCCGGTGCGGCCGATGAGGTGAAGGTTGGCGAAGCCGGCCAGGTAGCGCTTGACCGTCTCGCAGGCCTCGACATAGCCGACCTCGAACAGCGGGTAGGCGTTGGGCACGCGCACCACGAGGCCGTCGAGCGCGTCGGCGCGCCGCACGAGCCCGATCGCCGCGAGATCGTCCGCGCTGCGCTCGATCAGCGCCGCGTCCGGACTCTGCCACGCGGCATCGCGGCGGTCGCAAAAGTGCTCGGTGACGAGCAGGGTCTCGCCGCTCGCGCCCATCTGCGCGCTCCAGTTCTTGGGCTCGTGCACGCGACCGAACGACACCTCCCGCGCCGGCACGTAGATCCAGGTCTGGTCGGTGACGCGCTCGCGCCCCACGCGCACCGCGACGAGAATCAGGTCGCGGTAGCGCAGCCGCGCGGCGGCCGCGACGACGCCGGCGGGAGGCGCCGGCCAGAGCGAGCTCACCAGCGCGGGCAGCGGCAGGCTCGACAGGTATTCGCGTGCCCGCCAGGACGCGCTCGCGCCCTGCGCGCGCACCACGGCGTGCTCGATGCGCCCCCCGCGGTGCACGATCCGCGTCACGGCCACCTCCGTGCGCACGCGGCCCCGGAGCTCGATCCCCGCGCGCAGCCCATCGGCGATGGCGCCGATGCCGCGCGCCGGATAGAGAAAGTCGGCGCGCAGCGTGCGCAGCCGGCCGGGCGCCGGGCGCGCCGCGAGCGCCTGGCGCACGGCCATGCCCAGCGTCAGTCCCTGGATGCGCTGCGCGACCCAGTCGGCGCTGATGCGCGCGCAGTCCAGCCCCCACACCTTCTCGCTGTAGGGCCTGAAGAACAGCTCGAAGAGCGGCCGGCCGTAGTGGCGCACGACCCAGTCTTCGAGCGACGTCACGGCGCGCCGCCGCAGGCGGTGCGCGAGCTGCGCGCCGAGCCAGCCCCGCGCGATGCGAAGCGTCGCCGCCGGACCGAGACCCGCGAGCGCGTGCGGCAGCCGCAACGGGTAGTCGACGCAGCGCCCGCCGAGCAGGATCTTGCTCGCGCGCGGCACTGCCAGCAGCGGTTCGCGCACCACCTCGCCCACCAGCCGGCGCACGCGCTCGCTGTCGGTGAGCAGGCGGTGACCACCCAGATCGAAGCGCTGGCCGCGGTACTCGACGGTGCGCGCCAGTCCGCCGACGCGCGCCGCGCGCTCGAGCACGGCGAGGTCGGCGCCGGCGCGCGCCAGCGCGTGGCCTGCCGCCAGCCCGGCAAGCCCGCCGCCGCAGATGAGGACGTCGGAGTTCATCGGCTACGGCGCGTGCGTTCCCGGGCCCGTGGCCGGCGCGCTAGCGCGCGAGCAGCACCGGCACCTCGGCGTGGTTCACGACCGCCTTGACGATGTCGCCCATCATGAGCCTGGCGACCGGGCCGCGCGTATTGCCCAGAACGATCAGCTCGACGCGCTCGTCCCGCGCCACGCTGAGGATCTCGTCGGCGGCGTGGCCGGTCCTGACGATCGGCTTGAAGCCCCTGAAGCCGTACCGCTGCAGCTTCTTGCGGTGCGACTCGAGCAGCGCCAGCGCCTTCTCCTCCATCGTGCGCAGTGCGCCGCTGCGCCCCAGCTCCTCCTTCAGCGTGTCGATCTCCGAATCGCCCATGCGGTCGTGCACGAGCGTCGGGCCGCCGCCGAGCTGCTGCACGTGCAGCAGGATCACCGATTTGGGCGGCGCGCCGGCGAACAGGCGGGCGCACGTCCTCACGCAGGCCGCCGAGCCCTTTGCCGCGTCCAGCGCCAGCAGAACCTTTCGCATCGCTCGAGCCTTCGAAACACGCGCCATGCCGCGCCTCACTTGAGAAGATTCTCGTAGTACTTCTGCAGCTCGGCGCCGGTCTTCGACTTCGAGCCCGGCGACACGCCGTAGCCGCCGGCCTCGGGCGCCTCGAAATAGCCCGGCTCGACGCCGGTGCGCGCGGACATGGCGTAGCCGATCATGAATCCGAGCAGCGCCGCCGCCAGCGCGATCGCGAGCCAGAGCGCGACCCGGCTGGCCTGCGCCTGCTGCGCCATGCTCCCGTCGGATGCCATCTCACTTCTCCTTGAACAGGTCCTGGTAGTACTGCTCGAGTTCCTTCTTGCCCGCGCCCGTGGCGGCGTGCGGCGCTGGCTTGCCGCCGATCAGGCCGGTTTCGATCATCGGCGACGTGGCGTAGCCGAGCATGTAGCCCATGATGGCGGACATGATGACGATGATGATCCACAGACTGTTGCGCATGGCCGGTCGCCGCCTAGATCTTGCGGATCTGCCAGACGAACAGGCCCGCTTCCTGCTTGCGATCGAGGATCTCGTCGCCCGTGTTGTCGCACATCGTCGCGATCGATTCCCCCGAGGACGGATTGTCGAACTGCACCTCGAGCACCTCGCCCGCCTGCAGCCGCCCCAGCGCCTTCTTGGTGTAGAGCTGCGGGTGCGGGCAGACGTAGCCCTTGACGTCGAGCAGGTATTGACCGTCGCTGCGTTTCTCGAATTTCATGCCGGATCCCCTTGCGTTGGCCTCAACTGGCCGCGAATTCGCGCGCCATGCGCCGTTCGGTCCACCAGTTGAAGAACTTGACCCCGATGTAAGCGCCGCCGACCATGCCCAGGCCGAACAGCCAGCCGGACGGATCGCCCTGCGAGACGCGGACGAAGAACGCGCCGACGTTGCACCCCAGGCCAAGGCGCGAGCCGATTCCCATCAGCGCGCCGCCGATGATCGCCCAGACGGCCGTCTCCAGCGTCGGCTTCTTGAACTTGAACTCGTTATGCAGCAGCGCCATGATCGCGGCGCCGCCGAACAGCGAGATCGACATCCAGTCCGCGGGATTGATCAGCGGATTGGGAATGCCGTTGTTGAAGCCGAAGAAGATGTTGTCCATCTGATTCCAGCCGAGCTTGTGCATCACCCAGCCAACCCACTGCGCTTCCTGCGTCGTCACGTACCAGTAGCCCGGGTCGAACACGGTGCCGTTCACGGACAGCCCGAAATCGAACCCGAGGCGCTCGAGGAGCGTGCCGGCGTTCTTCACGCCGTACTTCACGCGCAGCCCTTGGATCGCGTACATGTGCAGTCCCGCGGCGATGCCCAGCGCCAGTCCCGCGATCGCGGTGCGCTTGGAGGCGACGATCATCGCCCCGTACCCCGCCAGCTCGTCGCGCCAGCCGGCGGCCCGCGTCCCGGCGGGCAGGCGCTTGCGCATGAACGCGCGGCGCGACCAGAACAGGTAGACGACGACCAGCAGGAGCGCCCCCGGCAGCACGACGCCGAGCAGGAAGTTGCCGACGAAGGCGCCCGCCACCGAATGGTCGGTCCAGCCCAGCATGCTGGCAAAGCTGAGCACCGGCTGGTCCCAGATGTAGCCGGCGAGATACTGGTCGACCCAACCGTCGCTCACCGTGATCGACGCCGGCAGGCCCTTGGCGGCGGCCGAGGCCTTCCAGGCCTCGGGAACCAGGCTGTTGGTCCAGCCGCCGACGTCGACGAAGATCGCCTGCGTGATGCTGATCGAGAGGATGACGATCGCGGCATTCATGTTGCCCTCGCCCGTCTTGTACATCGAGCCCGAGGCGCAGCCCCCGGCGAAGCACATGCCGACGCCGAAGATGAATCCGGCGATCACCGCGTGCAGGCTCGTGGGCGCGGAATGGAAGGTGCTCAGCCCGGTCGCGCTCACGAACGCGCCGACCAGCCCGAACAGCGCGATCGCGATCATGATGCCGACCGCCATGCGCGGCACGCCGACCGCGAACAGGTCGCGGAACGCCGACGAGAAGCAGAAGCGCCCGTATTGCAGGCACATGCCGTAGACCACCCCGAACCACAGGTACACCGACAGATACAGGTAGTACTCGTGGTACAGGTAAGTCCCCGCGCTGACCAGGACGAGGACCGCGACGATGGCAAACGCCCAGAATTTCCGCTTCGCTTCGCTCATGTCGTGCCCCCTCGCTCTGCCGGGTTCATGTGGGCGCGTAGATCCGCACCAGGGTCTGGAAGCGGAACACGCCATCGTTGCGCAGCAGGCGCGCGACTTCGACGTGGCGCGCGAGCCGGCTCGCGGCCGCGCCCACGGCCGCCGCGTCTGCCGCGTCGGTCACCAGAACCACCGGCGCCCGCGGCGCCGATGCGCCAAGGAAGAACGGCGCGTCGGGCAGTTCCCAGGTAAACCGCAGCGGGGAGCGCTCGCGCACCTCGCGCGGTGGCGGCGTGAGCCGGCTCAGGTCGCGGCGTAGCACGAGCCGCTTGCGCGTCGCGAGGTCGAGCAGCGGCACCGCGATCGCCGCGTTGACGGCCGACTGGCCCTCCGCGATCACGATCACGTCCGCCGCGTCGCCCTCGAGCGCATCCAGCACCGCGCCGGCGCGCTCGAGATTGGCGGCGCTCGTTCCTCGCAGGAAAGGCAGGTAGCCGAACATCGCGACGGCGAGCGCCGTTCCCGCGGCGCAGCCGGCGACGAACTGGCGCAGCCGCGCATCGCGCAGCGCGCACAGGCCGTACGCCGCCATGAGCGCGAGCAGCGGCATCACGATCACCAGGTAGCGAATGCGGTACCCGCCGAGCGCCAGCGCCGGCAGGACGACGGCCGCGAGCGCGAAGTAGCGCGCATCGCGCGCGGCGATGGCGAGCGCGAGCGACGCCGCCGCGCCGAGCGCGACGAAGGGATGGATCTGGAACAGGAACGTGGAGGCGGCGCCTTCCTGCCAGCCGGCGAGCGCCGGCAGCTGGTAGTCGAGCAGCAGGGCAAATTGCGCGGCGACGACATCCGCCTTGCCGAGCAGGAACGTTCCGGCGAGAAGCGCAGCGCCGAGCAGGGTGGCGCCGGCGCGGCGCAGGCGCGCGCGCGCGCCGCCGCGCCCGCCGTGCAGGGCGAAGGCGAGCGGCGCGGCCAATACGATCCATGCCGAGTACTTGGCGAGCAGCGCCAGCGCCAGCGCCGCTGCGGCGCCGGCGACAAGCGCCGGGCCGCCGCGCTGCACGGCCGCCAGCGCGGCGAACATCGCCAGCGCCACGAGGAACATGGCGGCCACGTCGACGAGCATCAGCGGAATCTGCGTGAACAGATACGGCATGCCGAGCAGCAGCACGGCCGCCAGGAGCCCCGTGCGGCGGTCCCACAGCGCGCTGCCGAGCGCGCAGGTCAACATCAGCGTCGCCGCGAAGAGCAGCGAATTGAGCAACTGCACGACCACGCGGTGCTCGCCGGCAACGCTGAAGAGCGCGCCATACAGCAGGGGCACGAGGGGCAGATCGGTCCACGCGGGGATGGCACGCCCCCATTCGGCGAGGAAGAACCCCATGCCTGAAGTCGCGAGGTGCTTGGCCTGCACGAAGTAGCGCGACGCATCGACGATCGCTTCGGGCGCCGCCCAGAACGGCAGGCAGGCGCCAAAGCCGAGCGCGCCGATCAGCGCCGCGGCGTAAGGCCCGTCCCAGTCCCGCCGCGAGGCGTGAAACGCGAGCAGCACGGCGAGCGCGACGACGCCGACCAGCGCGGGGAGGTCGCCGGCGGCGAACACCCACTGCCAGCTCACCAGCCGATTGTCATCGGCCGTGCGCAGCACGAACAGCAGCGCGACGCTCGCAGTCGCGAGCAGGCCGACGAGCGCGCATTGCAGCGCTTCGATTTCGCGCGGCGACGCGCCGCCCTCACCAGCAAACGACGCGGTCACTGGCAAAGATCCGGTCGATCAGCGCTTCGTAGGACAAGCCGGGCCGCGACAGATCGACGACCTCGACATCGAACTCCGCGGCCTGCAGCTGCAGCAGGTCCCCCGGGACCGCCGCGCGCCCCTCGGCCAGCAGATGCAGCACGCGCGTGCGGGCCGGCGCGCGCGCCGCGCTAGAGGACGACGACACGCTCGGCCTGATGATTCATCATGGCGTTGTTCAACTGGCTGCCTCGCACGACCGCCTCCGGCAGCGCCTCGAGGCTCACGCCGTGGCGCTCCGCGCTGTGCGTGCATACGCTCAGGGTCACGCCCTCGAGGGACGCGAGGTCGGCGAGCGCCGCATCCCGCAAGAGGTGGGTGCCGCCGTCCATGACGAAGATCGACACCGCGTGATTCCGGGCGAGCGCCGCGCGCGCCAGCCCTACGACATGCGCGGCGTGCCGATCGGTGTTCACCAGTATGCCCAGGGTGCCCACGCCCCGCTCGTCCTCCCCGTTCGGGGGAAATATAAGGAGAGCCCGGCGCGCTGAGAATGATGCAATTACATCAGCCGCGCGCGCCTCAATAGGGCAGGACGTGATCGTGCGCGGCGAGTTCGCGCGCGATCTGCGCGGTAGGGCGGAATTCGGCATGAGGATCGTCCTGCCGGTCCGAGTAGACGCCCACGCCGACTTCCCTCATCAACTCGAGGTTCATGAGATCCTCGTCGCTCGCCGCGAGGCGCCGGCCGACGATGTAGACGTCCACGATATCGTCGGTGAGCGTCAGCCCGAGCGCCATGCGCAGTGCTTCGCTCTCGCGCTCGCGCACGAGGACCGCGATCTTCTTCGGCGTAGCCATGATTTCCGTCTCCCCCTGTGCATGCAGCCAGCTGGGCCCGGCGGCGCGCGGCGCGCGCCGTGTCGACCTAGACGAGGTTGTGGCGGTACGCATACGCGACCGTTTCCGCCTGGCTGTGCACCGCGAACTTGCCTTCGATGTGCTGAACGTGGTTGCGCACCGTGGTGAGGCTGATGCGCATGAGTCTGGAGATCGCGCCCAGCGACGATCCCTCGGCGAGCAGCTTGAGAACCTCGCGTTCACGTACGGTCAGGCCGTGCGCCTCCGGCGTGCCGCCCGCGGCATCCTTGTGCTGCACATTCTCGCGGCGCCGCGGACCCAGCGCCACGGTTGCCACATTGCCGCGTCGCACCAGATGCAGGCATAGCCGCTGCTCCCTGCGCTGCGAGGGCACCACCAGCAGACTGACCGAAAGGCGCAACTCCCCGCCATCGGCGGTTCGCGCGCGCAGCGGGAATGCCGACGGCACGTTTGCGGTGTCGGCGAAGCTCGCCAGGCAGCAGCTGCCGCCGCAGACGGGTTGCTGCAACGCGTTCTTGCCGCGCACGACCTCGCTGCAGGGTCGGCCGATCGCGCTCGGGGCGGGAATGCCGAAGAGCTGCTCGCAGCCGGCATCCCACGCGGCGATACGCTGACGCGCGTCGACGGCGAAGATCGCGTCGACCGTCCGGTATAGCAAGTCCACAAGTGAAGACATCGTCCCTCCCCCATGTAACGGGTGGCGTGACCTTGCAGCCGCACTTCACTTCGACTCCGACGCCATTCTTGGCCCTGCGCGCATCGATTGCTCAGCAGAAATGTGATGCATATCAATCATCCTGCAATATATCCGCCCAAAGCGGCCGCCTTCGACGGGCTGGAGAAGCTGGAGGCGGCTCGGCATGCGCGATACACGGGGCCGGTCCCCGATCAAGCCTTCCCCTGCCTCGCCAGAAACCGATCCAGCTGGTCCGCAAATCGCTTGCGATCGGTATTCCCCAGCGCCTCCGGCCCACCCGTCCTTACTCCCGTGCCGCGCAACTCATCCAGGTAATTGCGCAGCGCCAGCCGCTCCTGGATGGTCTCCGTCGTATAGAACTCCCCGCGCGGATTGAGCGCATGCCCGCCTTTCGCGATCACGTCCGCGGCAAGCGGAATGTCGGCCGTAACGACCAGATCCCCCGCCTTCAACTCCTTCACGATATGGCTGTCCGCCACGTCAATGCCGCGCGGCACCTGGAGAGCCCGGATGTACTTGGAAGGCGGCGTGCGCAGCATCTTGTTCGCCACCAGCGTCATGGGCCGCTGGGTGCGCTCCGCGGCGCGGTAGAGGATGTCCTTGATGACCGCCGGGCAGGCGTCGGCGTCGACCCAGATATGCACTAGCGCTCCTCCACCGACCGCCCAAGCACCACACGCACCTTATGCGCCGCCCCGTCATCCACCAGCGGCACCCGCGCCGCACCCTCCGGCAGCGCCTTGCCATCCAGCGAAGCTGAAGCAACACCACGGCTGACGCCCTGGGGATTCTCGACCGCGATTTCGTAGCGCGCCGAGCGATGCTTGTAGACCATCTCGAACCCGGGCCAGGCCTTGGGAATGCAGGGGTCGATACTCAGGAAATCGCCCTGCAGGCGAAAGCCGAGGATGTTTTCGACCCCGGCGCGATACAGCCACCCCGCCGATCCGGTGTACCAAGTCCAGCCGCCGCGCCCGACGTGCGGCGCAACCGAATACACATCAGCGGCGACGGCGTAGGGCTCGACCTTGTAGCGCTGCACGTCCGCGCGCGTGCTCGTGTGGTTGATCGGATTCAAGAGCGCGAACAGCTCGACCGCCTTGTCCCCCTCGCCCAAGGCAGCGAAGGCGATCACCGACCACGCGGCGGCATGGGTGTACTGGCCGCCGTTCTCCCGCACGCCCGGCGGATAGCCCTTGATGTATCCGGGATCGAGCGCCGTGCGCTCGAACGGCGGCGTGAACAGCAACGCCAATCTCTCGTCGCGCCGGATGAGCTGCTCGTCCACGGCGGCCATCGCGCGCCGGGCGCGATCCGGCGCCGCCGCCCCGGAGATCACGCTCCAGGATTGCGCGATGGAGTCGATGCGGCATTCCTCGCTCGTGGCGGAGCCGAGCGGCGTGCCGTCGTCGTAAAAGCCGCGCCGGTACCACTCGCCGTCCCAACCCTCCTGCTCCAGCGAAGCGCGCAGCGCAGCAGCATGGGCCAGCCACTTCGCAGCGCGCGCTTCCTCTCCACGAGCTTTCGCCAGTGGCGCGAACGCCGTGAGCGCTGCGTGCAGGAACCAGCCCAGCCAGACGCTCTCGCCCCGGCCTTTCTCGCCCACCCGGTTCATGCCGTCGTTCCAGTCGCCCGTGCCGATGAGCGGCAAGCCGTGCGCGCCGAGCGCGAGGCTCTCATCGAGCCCGAGCGCGCAGTGCTCGAAGAGTGGCGCGCGCTCGTCCGACAGCATCGGCTGGAAGTACGCGTCGTGCTCGCCCGCGGCGAGCGGCCGGCCGTCGAGGAACGGCACCGACTCCTCCAGCACCGCGCGGTCGCCGGTCGTCTGCACGTAGTGCGCCGCGGCGTAGGCGAGCCAGCCGCGATCGTCGGAGATGCGCGTGCGCACGCCCTGGCCGGTGGGCGGCAGCCACCAATGCTGAACGTCGCCTTCCACGAACTGCCGCGCGGCCGCGCGCAGGAGATGCTCGCGCGTCAATGCCGGGCGCGACACGGCGAGCGCCATGCCGTCCTGGAGCTGGTCGCGAAAGCCGTAGGCGCCGCTCGCCTGGTAGAACGCCGCTCGCGCCCACACGCGGCAGGCGAGCGTCTGATAGAGCATCCAGCGATTGAGCATCACGTCCATCGAGCGGTCGGGCGTTTTCACCTGCAGCGTGCCGAGCACGTCGTCCCAATACGCCGTGACCTCGCCCAAGACCGCATCCAGGTCGGCCGCGCGGTAGCGCTCGATCAACGCTCGCGCCTCGTGCTCGCTCGCCGCCTCGCCGAGGAAGAAGACGATTTCCGCGCTGCCCCCGGGCTCGAGCTCGATCGGGGCCTGCAGCGCGGCGCAAGCGTCGAGGCCCGCGCCGACCCGCTTCGAAAGCGGCACGTCCCTCGCGAGCGCGGCCGGGCTGTCGAGCGTACCGTTGCGTCCCAGGAATTCGCGCCGGTCGCCGGTCCAGGCGGTCTGCCGTCCGCCCAGGTCCGCGAACGCTACACGCGTGCCGAAGCTCGGGTTCCAGGGATTGCGCGCGAACAGCGCGCCGCTCTGCGCGTCGAGCTCGGTCACCACCGACAACGCCGACGCGCCGCGCGACGGGCCGAGCACCCATTCCACGTAGGCCGTGACCGAAAGCCGCCGCGCCTGGCCCGATTCGTTGCGGATCGTCAGCCGCGAGATCTTGACCGGGTCCTCGAGCGGCACGGTCTGCAGGAGTTCCAGCGCGATGCCGTGCGCGCTGTGCTCGAAGCGGCTGTAGCCCTGGCCGTGCCGGGCGACATAGGGCGCGGCCTCGTCGCGCATCGGCAGCGCCGTCGGCCCCCACAGCTCGCCGCTGTCCTCGTCGCGCACGTAGAGCACCTCGCCCGGCCGGTCGGTGACGGGGTCGTTCGACCACGGCGTGAGCTGGTTCTCGCGGCTGCCGAGCGACCAGGTGTAGCCGCTGCCCTCGACCGCGGCCTGGAATCCGAACGCGGGATTGGCGACGACGTTGATCCACGGCGCCGGCAGCCAGCGCCCGGCATCGAGGGTCGTCACGTACTCGCGTCCGTGCGCGGCGAAGCCGCCGAAGCCGTTGAAGAATTCGAGCTCCGCCGCCACCGCCACGCTCGGTGCCGCTTCCACCGACGGCGCGCGCCGCGGCGGCGGCGGCGCAGCCGCGTTGTCCGCTGCCGGGAGACCGTTCAGCTGTTCCTGCAGCGTGCCGTGGCGCCCGGCGAGGACGGCGCGGGCCATGGCGAGCAACAGCTCCCTGGTCTGCGCCGGAATGAGATCGGCGCGCAGCACATACACCGCGCCGCGCGCGGGCGGCGCTTCGCCCGGGGGACGCGAGCGGCTCGTGCGCACCTGCGTCTCCAGCGCCGCCTGCAGGTCCTGGATGTAGGAGGCGCCTCGCTCGTTCAGGATCACGAGATCCACCGCGAGCTGCTTCATGCGCCAGTACTCGTGCGCGCGCAGCAGCTGGCGCACGAGGGGCATGTCCTCGAGGCTGTCGGCGCGCACGAGCACGATCGGCAGGTCGCCGGAGATGCCCTGCGCCCAGAGCGCCTGCGGCGCGCCGCCGCCGCGGCGCAGGGTGTCCGGCGACGGGCGCAGCGACGCATCGGCGTACAGCACGCGCCCCGCGAGGCGCTGAAACAGGCTCGCCTCCTCCGCGGAGATGCCGAGATAGCTCGACTGCACCTGTGCATGGGTCCACGCCAGCGTGGCCGCGCGCTCGAAGGCCGTCGGGTCGTGATGCTTGTCGGCGAGATCCAGAACTGCGGCGCGCGAGGACGCGATCACCGTCCAGAACGCGACGTGCGCCGACCTTCCCGGCGCCACGCGCAGCCGGCGGCGCAGCGCGAACACCGGATCGAGGACCGCGCCCACCGTGTTGGAGAGCGGCAGGCCGTCCACGACCGCCATCGGCGTGCGCACCTCGCGGCCGCGGCCGAGGAAGCGGGCGCGGTCGGTTTCGATCTCCGCCTCGCCCAGCGCCTCGCCTTCGACCACCGCCAGGTGCGCCGCCCAGAGTTCGGGCTCGCCGGGCGAGCGGCGTCGCCGCGTCGCCAGGAGGATGCCGGGCTTGGCGAGGTGTTCGGTTTGCACGAAGAGCTTTGAGAACGCCGGGTGCGCCGTGTCCGCGGCGAGCGGCGCCAGCACGAGCTCGGCGTAGGAGGTGAGGTCGATCTCGCGCACCTCGCTGCCGGCATTCGACACGGACACGCGGCGCACTTCGGCGTCGTCCTCCGGCGAGACGACGATCTCGAGGGTGGTGGCGAGCGCGCCGTCGCGCCGCACGAACACCGCGCGATCGTCGGTGAAGGTCACGTCGGTGCGATCGGCTTCGGCGCCGGTGGGCTGGTGGCCCGCGGACCATACCTCGCCGCTCGCCACGTCGCGCAGGAACACGTACGTGCCCCAATCGTCGCGCGTGACGTCTTCGCGCCAGCGCGTGATCGCGACGTCGCCCCAGCGGCTGTACCCGGAGCCGGCGGCCGTCAGCATCACCGTGTAGCGGCCGTTCGAAAGCAGGTGCGCCTCGGGCGTCGCGCCGTGCGGCGTGCGCAGCCGCCGCGCCGCCGGCAGCTCCAGGTCGCGAACCGTGGCCGCGGTCCTGACCTCCTCCGCCCTCGGATGCGGGACGGCGACATCGCGCGGCGTGCGCTCCTGCAGCAGGAGCTCGGTCGCCCGCACGATCGGCTCGGCATGAAACCGCGCCCGCATCGGCCCGTCGAGCAGACTGTTGGCGAGGGCCACCACCGTCATGCCCTGGTGGTGCGCCATGAAGGCGCGCACGATCGCCACGTCCTTGCCCTCGGGCAGGCGGCTGCGCGTGTAATCCAGCGCCTCGTAGAAGCCGTAGCGGCCGCGAGCGCCGAGGGCGGCGAGGCGGGCGAAGTTGCGCGCCGCGGCGCGCGGATCGACCATGGCCGCGAGCGCCGTCGCGTAAGGCGCGACGACGGCGTTCTCGCCCAGGCCGCGCTTCAAGCCCAGGCCCGGGACGCCGAAGTTGGAATACTGGTAGGTGAACTCCAGGTCGCGCACGTTGTAGGCGGACTCCGAAATGCCCCAGGGCAGGCCGAGCCCGGCGCCATAAGCGATCTGCCGGCGCACGACCCGGCGGCTCGTCTCCTCGAGCAGGCTCCCGGCCGGCGCGCGCATGACGAGCGACGGCATCAGGTACTCGAACATCGATCCCGACCAGGAGATCAGCGCGGCGCCGCCGCTGGTCGGCGTCACGGCGCGCCCGAGCCGGAACCAGTGGCGCGAGACGACATCGCCCTTGGCGATCGCCACGAAGCTCGCCAGGCGCGCCTCCGACGCGAGCAGGTCGTAGCAGCTCGGGTCGAGGTCGCCCTCCGCGACCCGGTAGCCGATCGCGAGCAGCTTCCTCTCCGGGTCGAGCAGAAAGCCGAACTCCATCGCGCCGGCCAGGCTGCGCGCCGTCGCTTCCAGCGCTGCAAGGCGCAGTTCGAGGGCACGCGCGTCATCGCCGGTGCGGGCGAGGTCGCGCAAGTGACTCTCGATCGAGCGGTGCGTGGCCTCCGCCCAGGTGAGCATTTCGGCGCCGGCCTCGTCGCCGCGCTCGCTGGCCAGCGTGCGGGCGATGTCGAGCATGGTCGCGGCCTCGGGCCCGATCTTCGCGATGCCCTGGCCGAGCGCGGCTCCCAGCGTATCGAGCGCCTCGCTAAGCTGGCGCCGCGTGATGGTCTGCGTGCGGCGGTCCTCGGGAAGCCCCCGCACGGCTTCGCGCGTGAGATCCAGGCCGTCTGCGATGCCGGCCAGGGCTTGCGCAGCACCGGCTTCGGGAGCGTGCATCGAGTGCATCCACTCCCGGCAGGCATTCGCCAGCGCGAGCAGGTGTCCGGCCAGGTTGCCGCTATCCACCGACGAGACGTATTGCGGCTCCAGCGGGTGCAGGTCGCGCGTGTCGTACCAGTTCAGGAAGTGCCCGCGGTAGCGCTGCAGGCCGCGCATCGTCTCGAGCGTCGCTTCCAGCCGCTCCACGGTCTCGGCGATGCCGGCCCAGCCGAAGTCGCGCGCGCTGACCGCGGACAGGAGATAGACGCCCAGATTGGTGGGCGAGGTACGGTGCGCGAGCACCGGCTTCGGGTCTTCCTGGAAGTTGTCCGGCGGCAGCCAGTGCTCCGCTGCCGTCACGAAGGTTTCGAAGTAGCGCCAGGTGCGGCGCGCGACCAGGCGCAGCGCGCGCGCATCCGCGAGCGACACCGGCACGCGGCCGGCGACGAGCGGCGACAGGCTCGTCCAGCGGGCGATGGCGGGCGCGGCGATCCAGGCGAGCACGAACGGCGCCGCCACCGGCCAGGTCTCGCTCCCGATCCACCACAGGACGAGCGCGGTCGCGCCGCCAAGGGCCACGCCGCCGCTCATCTGCCGGTAGAACCCGGGGAGCTCGAGCCGCGGGCTCACCGTCGCCTGGCCTGCCGTGACCCAGTCGAGCAGCTGCCGGCGGCTTACGAGCAGGCGATACAGCGTCCGTGCGATTGCATCGCTCATCAGCCAGGCCTGGTGCGCGAGGAACACGAGCAGCAGCGCGGCCAGCGACAAGGCGAGCCGAACGTCCGCGGCGAGCGCGCTCAGGTGGCTGCGCGCCGTGGTGCGCGCGCGCCGCGGCAAGATCGCCGAGAGCAGGGGAACCAGCGTCGACAGCGCGATCGCCGAGACGACGAAGCCGGTCCAGATAAAGGCGGCTTGCAGGGGCAGCGCCCATCCGGCGACCAGGGCCAGCACGCACGCCGGCGCCGACAGCGAGCGCCGCAGATTGTCCAGCATCTTCCAGCGGCCGATGAGCGGCAGCGCGCCCGCGCGCCCGGCAATCCACGGCAGCAATTGCCAGTCGCCGCGTGCCCAGCGGTGCTGGCGCGCCGCGGCCACATCGTAGCGCGACGGAAACTCCTCGACCACTTCGATATCGGAGGCGAGGCCGGCGCGTGCGAACGTGCCTTCAAACAGGTCGTGGCTGAGCAGCGTGCTCTCGCGCACGCGCCCCTCGAGCGCGGCTTCGAAGGCATCCACGTCGTAGATGCCCTTGCCCGTGTAGGAGCCTTCGCCGAAGAGATCCTGGTACACGTCGGACACGGCGGCGGCGTAGGGATCGATACCGCCCATGCTGGAGAAGATCCTCTGGAACAGCGACCCCTCGCGGCCGATCGGCAATGAAGGCGTCACGCGCGGCTGCAGCACGCCATAGCCCTCGACGACGCGCCGTGCGCCGGCGTCGAAGCGCGGATGGTTGAGCGGGTGCGCCATCTTGCCGACCAGGCGCCGGGCCGCTTCCCGCGGCATGCGCGTATCGGCGTCGAGCGTGATCACGTAACGCACGCCGGTGGGCGGCGCGGACAACGGCGCGCCTACGCCCACGAAGGTGGTATCGGCCGCGCCGCGCAGCAGCCGGTTCAACTCATGGAGCTTGCCGCGCTTGCGCTCCCAGCCGATCCAGCGCCGCTGCCCCTCGTTCCACACCCGCCGGCGATGGAACAAGAGGAAGCGCTCGCCCCCGGTTGCCGGGCCGTAGCGGCGATTCAGGCGCGCGATGCCCGCGGCCGCCGCGTCGAGGAGCGCGGCGTCTTCCGCGACGGTCTCGGTCGCGGCGTCCGTCCAGTCCGAGAGCAGCGCGAAATGCAGCTCGCGCTCCGGGCTGGCGAGGTGATGGATTTCCAGGTGCTCGATCTGCGCCTCGAGCGCGGCGCGGCTCGAGAGCAGGATCGGCACCGCGACCACCGTGCGCAGATGCGAAGGGATGCCGTCGCGCAGCTCCAGCCCGGGCAAGCGGGTCGCGCCGAAACCGCCCGTGACGGCACGGTTCACGAGCGCCATCGCCGCGTCGATCGACGGGATCAATCCGAGCGCCGCGAGCACGCCGAGCCACTCGCCGCCGAGCCCCGCTCGCGCCAGTGCGGCGAGCGGCAAGGCGAGGACGAGCGCGGCGACCGCGACGACGATGCCGATATAGCCGCCGATGCCGAGCGTGCGGCTGAACCGCCCGGGCCAGCTGCGCATGGGCGCGCGGTAGCCGATCGACACCTCGAAGGCGCGGCGCCCGCCGGCGAGCAGGTGGTATCCAGGATCCCGCGAGCGGGATGCGGGATCTTGCTCGCGCGCGGTTCCGGCGGCGACGAGGGCCGCTTGCGCGATCTCCAGCTCCGGGCGCTTCGCGCCCCGCGCGAGCTCCTCGATGGCGCCGCGGTAGAGGTCGCGCGTCGCGAAATCCATCTCCGCGAAGCCGCTCGCCGGGCGCAGCGCGTCGTCGATGAGACTGACGCTCTCCACCAGCTCCGCCCAGTCCACGTCGGAGACCCGCCGCATGCTCGTGATGACGTTGCGCACCGTCACGTTCGTCGTACCCTGCCGTTGGTGCTCGTCGCGCACGATCTGCTCGACGTCTTTTCCCTGCGCCGCCAGGCGCTCTTCGAGCCACACCAGCGCCGGCGTCGCCTTCGGATCCTGGTCGCGCAGCCGCTGCACGAGCTGCACGGCGAAGGATTCCGGCAGGGGCGCTTCGCCATAGCGCCGCAGGATCGGGGCGATCGCGCCGGCCGCGGGCGCATCCGGGCCCAGGAGCCGGTCGACCAGCGCGTCGGCTTCCTGGCGCGCCGTCCGGCTCGTCACGATGCGCCTCGCGCCGCGCCGCAGGTTCTCCACCAGCACGATGCGCAGCGTGATCGCCACCGCCCACAGCTCGCCGATGGTCAGCGGCTGAACGCGCTGGTAGGCGCGCACGAACCGTCGCAGCATCGCGGGGTCGAAGCGGCTGTCGGTATGCGCGACGAAGGCCCAGGCGACGCCGAAGACGCGCGGATAGCCGGCGAACGGTCCGCCGGCGAGCTTCGGCAACTGGCGGTAGTAGCCGGGCGGCAGGTCGTCGCGGATCTCGCGGATCTGCTCTTCGACGAGGTGGTAGTTGTCGAGCAGCCACTCGGCGGCCGGCGTCACGGCCCGGCCCTCGCCGACCGCGCCGGCAATGGCGCGATACGCGTCGAGCAATACCGTTTCGTTGTCCTTCAGTCGCGCGGCGAGCGATCGCCCGGCCATCGGCCTCGCGGTAACGCGCTGCGCCGCCGCGAGGCTCTCGGCATGCTCCTCGAGGCGCTCGGTACTGAAGAGCTCCTCGCGGATGGACTCTTCGCTATTCCACGGGACCGCCCGCGAGGCGCGCCCGAAGGCGCGAAGAATTGCCGATTTCAATCTGACCTTTCCGGCCCCGCGGCTGCGCGGGTGAGGCGTTTGGCTCCCGCATCGCTGCAGATCCGGAAGAGTCAGAGCATTATCCCCCTTCGGCGCGCAATCCTTGCCCTGCCGCGCAAGAATCCGGTCGAGCGGGTCGGCGAAGCGCTAGGCGAGCCTGTAGCGCTTCCGCCCGACGCGCGAACCGAAGTCCGCGCGCGTGACCTTGCTGTACTGCTTCACCTTGTCCCCGCTCCAATCCTTCCCGCGCCGCGCGTCGTAGCTGGCGAGCTCGCGCTCAACAGCGACCGTGCCATACCGGTCCCTGTGCATGGACGCTGAAAGCGAGAGCCGAACGCTCATCGGCTCCTTCGCCTCGGGATAGCCGGGCGCGAGGCCGGCGACCGGGACCACCCAATCGGGAAGATCGAGCGCATGCAGGGCGAGATTCTTGACTACCTCGTTCGCGCAGCGCTCGACGCGAGGTGTAGCACGCGCACGCGCGCATCGAACGTCCCTGGGCCGGCGTTCTGTGCGGCCGGTGTATCATCCCCGCCCATGAGCGAAATCGTCTTCGTGGTCGAGGAAGCCCCCGAGGGCGGCTACGTCGCCCGCGCGGTCGGCGACTCGATCTTTACCGAGGCCGACACCCTGACGGAGCTGCACGATCGCGCGCGCGAGGCGGTGCGCTGCCATTTCGACGATGGCAAGGCGCCGAAGCTGATCCGGCTGCATTTCGTCCGCGACGAAATCATCGCGGCATGAAACTTCCCCGGGATGTCTCCGGGGCAAGACTGGTCAAAGCGCTCGCTGCGCTGGGATACCGGCCGACGCGGCAGAGCGGCAGCCACATCCGCCTGACCTGCGAAGCGCCGAAGCAGCACCACATCACGATCCCGAACCACGACCAGCTTCGCGTCGGCACGCTCGGCGCGATCCTCGGCGACGTCGCGGCACATCACGGGATGGGGAAATGGGGACTGTCCCTATTTCCCGAGATACGCGACGGCCTCGATCTCGACCAGCGTTTCCGCGCCGGCCAGCGAGCGCACCTCGACCAGCGTGGACGCCGGAAAGTCGCCGGTGAAGAACTCGCGGCGC